>NZ_CAWMDN010000079.1:0-179275 GCF_963866575.1 Aeromonas sp. L_1B5_3 | reverse complement strand
TCGTGACCGGGCGCACCTACCACGCCACCAACCGGCCGCCGTATGAGCTGCCCGCCAACAAGACGCGCACTGTGCTGCGTACCGAAACTCACAAGGGCGAGGGCTTCAACGAGCTGCGTTTCGAAGACCAGGCGGGGCAGGAAGAGATTTATATCCATGGTCAGAAAAACCTGAACGTGCTTATCGAGAACGATGTGGCCTGGCATATCAAACACGACGAGCATCGCGACATCGACTTTGATCGGGTAACCCGCATCAGAAAGGTGCCGGGCAAGGATGGTGCTCCGCCCAGCCTCGGTAATGACCACCTGACAGTTGAAGGTGAAAAACGCGACCACATCAAGGCGGACTATTCGCTGAC
The DNA here is from genome assembly GCF_963866575.1 of Aeromonas sp. L_1B5_3. Taxonomy (NCBI): domain Bacteria; kingdom Pseudomonadati; phylum Pseudomonadota; class Gammaproteobacteria; order Aeromonadales; family Aeromonadaceae; genus Aeromonas; species Aeromonas sp. L_1B5_3. Next base: position 178,914 of record NZ_CAWMDN010000079.1, on the reverse strand, counting down.
AGTTGATACCTCCCTGCATCAGAAGCTAGGCCAATCTCTCTTGGTGGAAGCGGGTGAAGAGGTGCATATCAAGGTGGGTGACAAGCTGGTGCTGGAGGCGGGCTCCGAGATCACTCTCAAGGGCGGCGGTAGTTTTGTGAAAGTTGACCCGAGTGGCATCAAGCTGGTCGGCCCCGCCATCAAACTCAATGCCGGCGGCAGCCCGGGAGCAGGCTCTGGCTGGGCTGGTCAGGCTCCCGTTACTCCCAAAGGAGTTGAGGTGGTCAAAGCCCCGGAACTGGTTGAACTGGTCAAGGCGATTGCCACCGAGAAGGCGATGGAGGCGTTGCTCAAGGTGCTGGAGCCCGATTGCGATTATCAGCCCTCCGCTTGATGTTCGACGAACAACTTAGGATTGAATGACAAAGATGAAAATCGTCTATCCCATGCAACTGGCGGGTGAGAACGGCTCCAGCGAGATTGCATCTCTCGATGAATTTATCAATAAGTTCAACAGCCTCAAGAGCGGTACCTTCCCGATAGGCCGCAACCGTATCTGGCACGGTGGTATCCACTTCAGTAAAAGCGGAGGCTGGCACCCGAGCGGCGCAGTGCGCGCGATTGCTGACGGGGAGATTGTGGCCTACCGACTGGCGACCAAACCAGCCAAGGCGACCCGTAGCACCGAAGAGGGCAAGCCAGAGGGAAAGATTGACTTGTATACCTCCCCTTCGTTTTGTCTGGTACGTCATCGCTACGAAGCCGGTGAGCAGAGCAAGAATCAACTGACCTTCTACAGCCTCTACATGCACATCGCCTGTGAGAACAGCTACAACAGTTCCGAGGCTGCGCGAGTAATGGTCAAGGGGGCAGGTGTGTCCACCTATGAACCGGTGGTCGAGGGACATCCTCCCAAGCTGACACGTCGGCTGTCTGGCGATAAACCTGTCTATGCGAAAAAGGGGGCTGAAGTGAAGTTGGTCGGCCAGGAAGTGAAGAACCTGCTTAACCACAAAGATGAGCCCCACGATTACTATCTGGTGCACTACGTTGATGACCCTGACAGCCTGTTCCATATTGCGGCAAGCCAATTGCAGCAGGAATTTCCACAAAAGCCGACGTGGATGACGCCACCGGAAGGCAAGCCAGCTCGCTATAAGATCCCTGGTAATACATGGCTACGTAAAAGCGCTGACACCACAGCTGAGAGCTTGGGCTTGCCTGCAGGTAGTGAGGTCGTGATATCTGGTGAGCCGGCACAAATGATAAGCATCAATGGCGGCACGACTGAGTTTCGTAAAGTACAGGTTTTCAAGGTGGGCAGCGGCACTGTCAAAGACAGTGCCAATCAGGTGATGACCAATGCCAGCAAAGGTGCCGTTGGCTGGCTGGCAAAAAGCAAGATGGGGGCCAGACTGACCGCAGAACCGAGTATCCCTGTCGAATTCAAAGACGATGCGGTCGTTGACCGCAGCGCAAACCCGATACCGGTGCAGGCCGGAGAGATCATCGGTCATTGGGGTGAGCATGAGCTAGCCACTGCCGGAGCCAGCGGTTTCGAGAAAGACGCAGACAGCAAAGCCGTGCACTTTGAGGTGTTTGTTGCAGAGAGCGACAAACAGGTGCTTGAAGATTGCATCAATAACAAGGCGCGAGTAACCGGTGGTCAGGGCTACCTGCTGGTAAAGAAAAAGGCCACTACCTATCGTCTCACCAGCGATAGCAAGCATGGTTTTCACGAGGTTGCCAATTTTGGGCCGCTGGTCTTACCGTTGGCGGTGAAAGAGTCTGATATTGTCACTCACGGTGCCAACAACTTTGTGAAGGTACGTGAGCGGACTGCTGCGGACGGGGAGTTAGCTGGCGAGTTCATATTGCAGGGCGGTGATGTCGAAGTCATCAGTCAGCACGACTGGCACAAGCTGGGCGTCAAGCTGGTCGATGGCAGCAGCGATGAAGATGGATTTTTGGACAAGGCTGATACCGAGAGTGAAGATCCGCAACAGAAAGAGGCGAGCAAATTTTTCAGTACCCTCTATGACAAGCTGGTGACAGACAGGGACAACGATGGCACCCTGAGCGGCGATGATATCAAGGCCGCGTTGGCCGATGAGGAGTTGGCGGGCAAGTTGCGGATGTTGTTTATCAAGCACAAAAGCGAATGGGTAAAGCCAGGCCAGGAGTGGCCGCGCTTAAAACAGGAGTTGGCTAAGCAGCCAAAGCTCTATGAATATGCCATGCAGGTACACAACAATATGGCGTGGATGGAAGATACCAGTAAGATATTGGGTGATACCAATCCTTGGTTTATTCATCCGGCAGGGATGATAGAATTGGTTAGAGATCAGAATGGCTTTAATATTAATCGCCAGTACTTTTTTGAAAAATATAAAGATTTTTACCCTCTAAGCGAGAACCAAAGAAGAAATATATCATTGATGTTTGATGCAATCGAACAGTATTATTCTGATAATGTCGACTCTTGCAATGAACGAAAAGTTGCATATATGTTAGCCACTGCAAAGTTAGAAACTGGTGATACTTTTGCTCCAATATCAGAGGGTGGGGGAAGGAATTACTTTGAAGGTATGTATGATTATTTCCTTGCTAAAAATGAAGATAGAAAAAAAGTGGCAGTCGCGCTTGGCAATATTCAGCCTGGCGATGGCGTCAAATTTCATGGCCGTGGTTTTGTTCAGCTAACAGGTCGCTCCAATTATGATAAAGCCGGTAACTATTTAGGTGTTGATTTGCTGAATTCTCCAGAATTGGCCAAAGACCAAGTTATTGCAGGTAAAATTATGTGTTGGGGTATGGAGAACGGAATTTTTACCGGTAGAAAATTAGACCAATATTTTTCAGATAGTAAAGCAGACTATTATAATGCTCGTAAAATAATAAATGGGTTAGATAGGGCGCAAGATATAGCAGATTATGCTAAGAATATATCTTCATGTATTTTAATTTCAAGGTAAACACATGTTTTATTCACGAATTATGTTATGTTTATGTGCATTTTGGGCCTCACTCTCAGTTTTTGCTTCACCTAGCTTTGATTGTGGAAAGGCAGAGTCATCAATAGAGAAGATGATATGCTCTGATAAGGTTTTGTCAGAATTAGACAGCTCTCTATCTACTCAATATAAATATGTGCTGAAGACCAACCCTAGCTCGGCGTCTTCAATAAAGGATGAACAAAGGACGTGGTTGCGTGAAAGGAAAAAATGCACCGATAACAGCTGCTTGATTTCAATGTATGAAAAACGAATTAAATTTTTACATGACAAGGGAAATACTAAGTTAAATGTTGTGTTGTCACCACCAAACGTTATTGTAACATTGAGTGGCCAACGTCTTGTTATTAAAGATGTAGCACCACAGGGAGGAACAACATTCTCAACTTTAATTGATGGTGAGAATAAATTTTCTGTATGCACAGAGTATCTTGCATCTGCAATAAAGAGAGTTGAGTGCAATGTTTTTAAAAGGATTGGTGAAAAAATATTTTGGGCTTTACATAGTGAAGCTAAAAGAGACTATGATTCATTTTCAGCTATTTTCATGAAATTGGACGACATGTCATACAATGAAGAAGAACAATATAACGTCGCAAAAAAAATAGATGGTTATCAAGGTCTTTATAAAATTAGTAGTTCAACAACCAATGTGATTGAAATTGATCGAAATGGCGTGCTAGTAAAAAAATCCAAGTTGAGTCTTTCTAACGAAGATTTTTATAGCAATCTTGGACAGATTTCACTTGATTATTTGTGATGCATCTTGTTAATTAAAATGCATTTCATTATTTGAACGTTACGGTGAGTTGTTAATTTTTCAGTGTGATTTGGATGATGTCTAAAAATAAAATAAGTACATCACCTAATACCTTGATGATGTGGATAATTGTTAATTTTCACGGTAAGTTAAAGAGGAGTCTCTGACAGAGACTCCTCTTACTTTATTATGGAGACTTAGTTCAAAAAAACAGTTTCTCTTATATTTTATAGCAGTTCAGATTAAATTTCACAATCAAACTCTGGAGCCTTGTTAGGGCGAGAAAATATCTGATTGTTTTTGTGGGTGGAATTAATGCCAGCTTTATTTTTTCTATTTTTTTTGTCGTTTTCTTGTGCTGCACAATCAGAGGCAGAGGCTTCCATTCAGGGTCATGAGGGGAAACTATTTTTCGTAGACAGGGTTGATGATACCATCGGCGATGATGTTATCGCGGCATTTTTTTATGACAATAAGGGGGGGAGGTATTTTGTTGATTACCTTCCTTATTTGTCCTCTAAGGGTAAAATAAAGGATTCCTTCTACTTAAACACTGATAACTTAACGAGTAAATATTTTGTTGTTCAGGAGTCACAAATAGACTCAGACTCAGGAATGAATTGGTCTAATTATTTTAATGTCATTGTTTTTTCTTATCTCAATGGTAAGTTGATTAAAGATGAAAAGTTAACGTCATATTTTGGCTCTGGTGGAGACATTGTAAATCCTAATGGCGCTAATAGCATAACCTATTCCTTTCCATATTATAAAAAGGAAAGGATTTTACAAGCAGTGTCTAAGCCTGAATTTGATGCATGGATGAAAGGGCAAGATGTAAAATTAAAAATAAAAGGGAAGAGTTATTTTTTTCCTGAACCACTGCCAATTAACAGAGCTAAGTCTTATCTTGTCGAAGGTGATGTTGTCCTGAGGAAAAAACATGAGTTAGGGTGGGATTATGTCGTCTATAAATCAACTAAAGGACGAGAATATTCTGGCTGGATGCCTTGTTCTTTAACTGGAAGCTGTTAGATGATATGAGAAGCAGGTTTGATTAATTTCAACTAATTAGGCTTGTGTATAACTTTCCAGGTGGAAATTATTTTTGACAAGGGAAGATAGGGGCATTTATTTTTTGGAATGTACAGGCATAGTTATCACCTGACACCGGCTTAACGCCGGTGTTTTTTTATCGCTACAAATAGTTTTGGTGCAGGATAGCTCGAAGATGTGCTGTATCCAGATGATCTCTTGTTGAGAAGATGGATTTAAGTTTGAATACGTTCTGCAGATCCAGGTAATGAAAAAAGTGATTAGGGGACAAAAAAGAAACCCGCCATGGGCGGGTGGAAGGATTGCAACACTAACCAGGAGGAGGTGTTACCAAGTAGACCCTGTATCTTCGGTAATAGTTCAATTTTGTTGAAGTTTTTCCGTTTTCTTAGCGGGGTTTCCATCGGGATCTGTGGGGGCGGATGAGTTATCATTCTGCTCCCGTCATCCGGTTGCAGAGGATCTATGCCCGCGTTCTCCTGGTTAGCGCTCTTTTTCGGCGCCTTCTATTTTGTCTACGGCGCTTACTTGCCGTTCTGGTCGCTCTGGCTGGAGGGGGTGGGCGTCAGCGCCGAGATGATAGGTCTTTTGCTGGGAGCGGGGATGGCGATCCGCTTTGCCGGCAACCTGATGGTGATGGGACAGATCAAGGGGGCGGGCCATCTGCTGCCGGTTACTCGATTGCTCAGCCTGCTCAGCCTGCTCGCCTTCCTTGGTTTCTATCTCAGCCATCACCTCTGGTGGCTGGTTGGTCTCACCCTGATTGCCAACTTTATCTACCCGACCCTGATGCCGGTGGGTGAGGCGCTGGCAACCCGCATGGTGGTGCAGGCGCATATCGACTACGGCAAGGTGCGGCTGTGCGGTTCGTTTGCCTTTATCGTTGCCTCGACTTTGGTGGGGGCGCTGGTGGGCAACTTCGGCAGCGACTGGATTTTGCACACCATGGTGGCGGGGCTGGTGCTGATGCTGCTGCTCAGCTGGCTGCCACTTAGTCCCGCGCCACAGGATGTGCAGGGGGAGCGCGCCAAGGCATCCTTGCTGGCGACCCTGCGCAGCGCGCCGGTGCGCCGCTTCCTGTTGCTGACAGCGCTGCTGCAGGGAAGCCACGCCGCCTATTACGGTTTCAGTGCAATCTACTGGAAGGCGCAAGGATATAGCGGCACCATCATCGGCTATCTCTGGGCGATCGGGGTGGTGGCCGAGATCTGTATGTTCGCCGCCGACAAGCGCTTCTTGCAGCGCTTCGGGGCGCAGAGCCTCTTTATCGCCGGAGCCATCGGTTGCGTGGTGCGCTGGGTATTGCTGGGGGCTTCGACCGAGCTGTGGGTGTTGGTGCTGGGGCAGCTGCTCCACGCAGTCACTTTCGGGGTGAGCCATCTCGGGGCAGTGCGCTTCATGACCCGTCAGCTACCGGCTGAGCAGTTGATCCCGACCCAGTCCCTCTACGCAGCGCTGGGTCTTGGCATGACAGTGGCGGCTCTGATGGCACTCTGCGGTGTGCTATTCGAGCCACTTGGCGGTGGCATCTTCTTCCTGATGGTGCTGGTGGTGTTGCCGGTGTTCTTCCTGCGGCTGCGCCCCTTTGCCCCCTCTGCGCAGGAGGGTACTACGGCCTGATACAGCTCTATCTGAATCATCATCTGGAAAAAGGGAGAGCCACGGCTCTCCCTTTTTCGTTGCTGCGGTTTGCGGCGTTACTGCTGCTCGCCAAGATAGTGGCGGCTGAGGCGGCGCCAGGTATCCGAGCCGATGGTGCCGGCAAGCAGTTCACTGGATGCGGCATCAAAGCGGCCATCCGTTAGCCAGCCCAGTTGGGGCAGCAGTCTGGCCAGCGTCACATCATTGTGTTGCAGCTCCCGCTCCAGTGCCTCCCAGAAGGCGCTCCCCTTGACGTAAAAGAGCGGGTAGTAGGAGCGATCGCCAGCCATCACTTCGCGGGCAGCCCGATAGAGGCCGCTCTCGTTATGAGGCTGTTGTTTGCCCCGCTCGGCCAGTTCGTTGATCGCCGAGACCTGATGCAGTCGAAAGCGGCGCAGTGCCTTGATGGCGAGGTACTCGGCAAGGCTCTCTTCAACCCAGGTGGGCTGTGGATCAGCACGGCGAGCGCTGAGGATATGCACCGCCTCGTGGGCCGAGGTGCGCAGCAGGCGCAGGGGGGCCTGTGGCGTCGGCTTGCCATTCATGGTTGGGTAGTTGGCGACAAACACCTGATCCCCGGCGGCTCCGCCAAGGGAGCGGGTCGTCACATCCCGCCCCAGCCATACCAGTTGCCACGGGTGAGTGGGCGGTGCCACATCGAGCTGAAAGGCCAGATAGTCGATGATCTCATTCAGTTGCTGCTGCAAGGCCGGCAGATTGAGCTGGTTGGCAATCTCGTCATGGCTCAGCACCAGCCGTGGATCCGGTTTGGTGACGGGCACAGTTTGCAGACCAAATGGCAGGATCAGCGGTGGCTGGTTGACATCCGGCAGCGGTTGGCAGCTGCCATCCGGCAGACAGACCTCCCCTTGGTGGTTCCCCATCTGGCGCACAAAGTTGCCCCACTCGGTCAATAGCCACTGGTCAGGGGCAAACAGCAGCGACTGTTGGGCCGAGGCATCCGCCCCTTGCGTTGGCGCCAGTGTGAGAGCGATCTGCCAGCCAACCTCTTTGCAGGAGAAGGGTTGGTTGAGGGCAACCGGCTGGTTGTCTGCAAGGCAGACCAGCGCGAGAGTCGGCTCGGCACTGCCCGGCAACTGACGGGCGGGGAGCAGGGTAAAAGGGGGCTCGCCCTGCATGGTGAGGCGCACTTGCAGCACATTGGCGCTGGCGCCCTGCTCGACAAGGTAGCGGGGGCCGCTCGCGTTATCGCTGGCGCAGGCCCACAGCGGCAGCAGCCACAGGGCAAACAGGGTGATATGACGACTCATAAGGGATTAGCGCTCCTGTTCGTAGCCCAGCAGATCGCCGGGCTGGCACTGGAGTTCACGGCAGATGGCCTCCAGAGTGGAGAAGCGCACCGCCTTGGCGTGGCCATTCTTGAGGATCGAGAGGTTGGCTTCGGTGATGTCGATGCGCTGGGCCAGTTCACGGGCGGTCATTTTGCGTTCGGCAAGCAGGGCATCGAGCCGGATGATGATGGGCATGGGATCCTCACACCGTCAGTTGCTGTTCATCGGCCAGCAGTTTGGCCTCGCGCATGACCAGTGCCAGCGCCAGCACGATGAGTCCCGCCAGCAGTACCCGGAAATCGGAGGTACTCAGCGCTATGGTACCGAGTACTTCCGGACCTCTCATGGTGAGCACCGTATCCAGCAGGGGCAGGTGGATCAACTCGACCACGAAGGTTGCACAGAGCAGCAGCCCGATCTGCCGGTAGCGGCGGATCTGCTCGAAGGTGAAGAGCAGGCCGTGGCGGTAGCCGCGAAACAGCTGGCGCAGTTGCCAGAGCATCATCATAAAGACCAGATCCGGCAACAGTTGTACCAGAGTGCCGAGCAGCCGGGTGGAGAAGTGCAGCGGATAGTCAGCCGGGTTGATGCCGGGACGGCTCAGAATGGTGTTGAGCTTCTCCTGCAGCAAATCGGCGCCCCCGAAGGGGGTCCACACCTCCAGCAAGGTGATCAAAGGGGTCGCCAGCAGAGCCAGTAGCAGCAGCCATTCGATCAGCATGCTCGAGCGTTCGAGTTTGTTGGATATCATCTCATTCCTCACCGTGATGGGTTTTGTCTGAAAGGTAAAGTTTATCGTTTATCAATATTCATGGCGGCAATGTTTATTGTTTTGCGATATACAGTCAAGGCAAAATTTATTGAAAAACGATAATTTCTATCTGTCTGAAGGTGATGACTTTTAGCGGCCACCTCTCTAGACTGGCCGAACCTGCATACAAATTCTCAACATGGACAAGGGGTTGCAGATGCACCAGGGATGGTTGCTGATCGGATTGTCGCTCTCCTATCTGGGGCTGCTGTTTCTGATTGCCTTCGTGGCGGACAAGCACAAGCGGCATCGCATGAAGGGGCAGCCGCTGCTCTACAGCCTGTCGCTGGCGGTCTACTGTACCTCCTGGACCTTCTTCGGCACCGTGGGGCAGGCGAGTGAATCGCCCTGGTCGCCGGTGCCCATCTACCTCGGCCCCATGCTGGTCTTTCTGTTTGGCTGGCGGCTGCTGGCGCGCCTCATTCTGGTGGCCAAGCGGGAACACATCACCTCCATCGCCGACTTCATCGCCGCCCGTTACGGCAAATCCCAGCGCCTCGCCATGCTCATCGCCCTTATCGCCATCATGGGGATCCTTCCCTACCTGGTGCTGCAGCTCAAAGCGATCGTGACTGGGCTCGATCTGCTGATGGCCAACAGCGCTGGGACGGGGCACGCCAGCGCCATATCGGGCAATACCGCCGAACTGGCGCTCGGGGTCGCCATGCTGCTGGCGCTGTTCAGCATCCTGTTTGGCACCCGCCATCTCGATGCCACCGAGCACCACAGAGGAATGGTGGTAGCCATCGCTTTCGAGTCGGTGGTGAAGCTGCTCGCCTTTATCTCGGTGGGGGGCTTTGCCCTCTGGCTCATTCTGAGCAAGCCGAGCCCGGCACGCAGCGAGGTGGCGGGGCACTTCTTCGATGCGGTGATGGCGGTGACGCCCGGCAGTCTGCTGGAGCTGGCCATCTACACGGTACTGGCGATGTGCGCGGTCATCTGCCTGCCGCGTCAGTTCCATGTGACTGTGGTGGAGAACAATCAGGGGCAGGATCTACACTGGGCGCGCTGGATCTTCCCGCTCTACCTGTTCGTGATGGGGCTCTTTATCTGGCCGCTGGCGCTGGCGGGTAAGCAGTGGGTGGGGGCGGACATGGCCTCCGACACCTATGTGATCAGTCTGCCGATGGCCCTTGGCTTTGACGGGGTCGCCATGCTCGCCTTCCTTGGCGGTACCTCGGCAGCGACCGGCATGGTAATCGTCTGCACCATCGCGCTGGCCATCATGGTGAGCAACGATCTGGTGCTGCCGGTGCTGCTGCGCCGTTTCTGGCAGCAGGGGCGCGATGAGCGGCTGGTGCGGTTGCTGCTGCAGGTACGTCGTGGCGCCATCCTGTTGATCCTGCTGGCGGCCTGGTTGCTCTACCTCTGGCTTGGCGATCTCACCAGCTTGTCGCGCATCGGTTACCTCTCCTTTGGCGCCGTGGCCCAGTTTGCGCCCGCCCTGCTGCTCGGTCTCTATTGGCGACACGGCAATCGCAAGGGGGTTTATCTCGGCCTGATCCTCGGCGTGAGCCTCTGGTTCATCACCCTGCTGGCGGAGAGCGGTCTGTTGGCCGGCTCGCCGCTGGAGGCGTTGCTGGCGCCGCCCGACTGGCCCGCTTTTCGCGATCTCAGCCTCGGGGCCTGGTGCATCTTCCTGAGCCTGCTGTTCAACCTGCTTGGCTATGTGGCGGGCTCGCTGCTCTCCCGTCCGGCGGTGAGCGAGCGGCTGCAGGCGGCCAACTTCGTCGGCAAGCCGAGTCGCGATACCACGGCGCTCTATCAGGCGCGGGTCTCGGTGAAGGAGCTGGAGATGCTGGCCGCCCGCTTCGTCGGGTCGAGCCGGGTCAAGCGTGCCTTTGGCCGCTTTGCCGGTGAGCATGGCGGCACGCTGGCACCGCAGATGCAGGCGTCGGCCGAGCTGATTGCTCACACCGAGCGGTTGCTGGCCGGGGTGTTTGGCACTTCGTCGGCGCGGCTGGTGCTCGCCTCTGCCCTGCAGGGGCGCAACATGCAGCTCGAGGAGATCGCCACCATAGTGGACGAGGCCTCCGACGTATTCCGCTTCAACCGTGGTCTGCTGCAAGGGGCGATCGAGCATATCGGGCAGGGGATCTCGGTGGTGGACCGAGAGCTCAAGCTGGTGGCGTGGAACCGGCGCTACATCGAGCTGTTCCACTATCCGCCCGGGCTTATCCAGGCGGGCCGCCCCATTGAGGAGATCATCCGCTACAACGCACTGCAGGGGCTGTGCGGCCCCGGCGATATCGAGGAGCATGTGGCACGCCGGGTCGCGTTTATGAAACGGGGCAGTGCCCACATCTCGGCGCGGGAGCGCCCCGATGGGCGGGTGATCGAGATGCAGGGCAATCCCATGCCGGCAGGCGGTTTCGTCATGACCTTTACCGATATCACCCCGTTTCGTGATGCCGAACGGGTGCTGCGCGAAGCCAACGAACATCTGGAGGCGCGGGTGGCCGAGCGTACCCGCGAGCTCTCCGAACTCAACCGCCAGCTGCTGCTGGTCAACCAGCAGGTGGAGCGGGCCAATCAATCCAAGAGCCGTTTTCTGGCGGCGGTCAGCCACGATCTGACCCAGCCCCTCAACGCGGCCAAGCTCTTTACCTCCTCCCTGCTGGAGATGCTGCCGGCCGAAGAGGAGCCTGCCCGCATCGCCCGTCATATCGACGATGCGCTGGGGGCGACCGAGGATCTCATCAGCGATCTGCTCGATATCTCGCGCCTTGAGGCGGGCAAGTTCAAAGCCAAGAAACTCGACTTCGCCCTGCACGATCTGTTCGACAACCTGAAGGCGGAGTTCGGGGTGCTGGCGCAGGCGGGGGGGATCCACTTCTCGGTGGTGGAGAGCAAGCGGGCGGTGCACAGCGATGTGCGCCTGCTGCGGCGGGTGCTGCAAAACTTCCTCACCAACGCGTTTCGCTACAACCCGGGCGGTAGGGTGCTACTTGGCTGTCGCAGGTTGGGGAGCAAGATCCGCATCGAGGTGTGGGACAACGGCCCCGGCATTCCGCCAGACAAGCAGGAGGCGATCTTCGACGAGTTCTCCCGTCTCGATCACTCCCGTACCGCCAGGGAGCAGGGGCTGGGTCTGGGGCTTGCCATTGCCCGCGGCATCTCGCTGGTGCTGGGCCATCAGCTCACATTGCAGAGCTGGCCGGGCAAGGGATCGGTCTTTGCGGTGACCCTCAATCTGGCCACCCGGCCGGTGGCTGCCCATCCGGTCGCCGCGCCTGCTCTGCGTGACAGCCAGCTGGAGGGGGTCAGGGTGCTCTGCATCGACAACGAGCGGGATATTCTGGCGGCGATGAGTTCGTTGCTTGGCCGCTGGGGCTGCGAGGTGCGTTGCGCCGTCGATCTGGCCGAGGCCGAGGCGCTGTTGGCAGAGGGGTTTGTGCCGAGACTTGTGCTCTCTGACTATCACCTCGACGACGGCAAGACCGGGCTGGAGGCCATTGCCGCGCTGCAGCAGGCTTGTGGTGACGAGCCGGGGGGGATCATCATCAGCGCCGATCGCAAGAGCGAGCTGCAGGCGCAGATCCGCGAGCGAGGATACGGCTACATCAGCAAGCCGGTCAAACCGCTCAAACTGCGCGCCCTGATGAACAGCTTGTTGTTGCCGGTGCAGTGAGCCAGCTCACAAAATTAATCAAATGATGGAGGGAGGGGTGCAGCGCGAAAGGGGGAAGGATAGAGGCTGATGTCGGAATAATCCTCACCATATCGAGCCAGTTCCCCTGAAATGAGTCCCATCACCTGTCATTTTTACTAGGTAGCACTTCGCAAATCGCCCCCCTATAGTCGGGGGGCGATTTTTCTTGTCGCGAATGAAGTGTGTTAAGGGCAAACCGGTCGAAAGGCCGGGACGCAAAGCTTCCGGTCTAAGGGTCAGCAGTACCTAAGATAGCGGGGCCACCACAGGTTGTTGCGCTCCTTTTGCCAAGGAGGAGCACTGCTGTCTGCGTTACCTGTCAGGCGCGTCGCCCTTTTCGTTGCAAACAATAACGAAATAGGGAAATACAACAAATGCCAAGTCCAAAACCTACCTTGCTGGCCCTTGCGGTCGGTCTTTTCTGTACCTCCGCCGCTTACGCGGCTGCGCCCGGCAAACCCACCATCGGCTGGGGCCCCACCAAGTTCGCCATTGTCGAAGTCGATCAGGCGGCAACCTCCTACAACAATCTGGTCAAGGTGAAAGATGCCGCCGATGTGGAGGTGAGCTGGAACCTCTGGAGCGGTGACGTTGGCCAGACTGCCAAAGTGCTGCTCGATGGCAAGGAGGTGTGGTCAGGCCCCTCCGCCGCCGCAGGCACCGCCAAATTCAAGGTGAACAAGGGGGGCCGCTACCAGATGCAGGTGGCCCTCTGCAATGCCGACGGCTGCACCCTCTCCGACAAGAAGGAGATAGTGGTCGCCGATACCGACGGCAGCCACCTGGCGCCGCTCAAGGCTGCGCTGCAGGAGAACAACAAGCCCTACGCCAACAAGTCCGGCAAGGTGGTCGGCACCTACTACGTGGAGTGGGGCGTCTACGGGCGCAAGTTCACCGTGGACAAGATCCCGGCCCAGAACCTGACCCACATCCTCTACGGTTTTACCCCCATCTGCGGCGGGGATGGTATCAATGACAGTCTCAAGGAGATCGAGAACGGCAACAGCTTCCAGGCCCTGCAGCGTGCCTGTGCCGGCCGGGCTGACTTCAAGGTGGCGATCCACGATCCCTGGGCTGCCGTCCAGATGCCACAAAGCGGCCTGACCGCCTATGACGAGCCCTACAAGGGTAACTTCGGCGCCCTGATGGCGCTCAAGCAGGCCTACCCCGATCTCAAGATCCTCCCCTCCGTCGGCGGCTGGACCCTCTCCGACCCCTTCTACTTCCTCGGCGACAAGAGCAAGCGCGATACCTTCGTCGCCTCGGTCAAAGAGTTCCTGCAGACCTGGAAATTCTTCGATGGCGTGGATATCGACTGGGAATATCCGGGTGGACAGGGCGCCAACCCGAAACTGGGCAGCCCGAGCGATGGCGCAACCTATGTGACCCTGATGAAGGAGCTGCGCGCCATGCTCGATGAGCTGGAGTCGCAGACTGGTCGCAAGTATGAGCTCACCTCCGCTGTCGGCGCCGGTTACGACAAGATTGAAGATGTCGATTACCGCGCGGCCCAGCAGTACATGAGCCACATCTTCATGATGACCTATGACTACAACGGCGCCTGGAGCAACACCGAGCTGGGTCACCAGACCAACCTTTACGCGGCGAGCTGGGATCCCAACACCAAGTACACCACCGACAAGGCGGTCAACCTGATGCTGGCGCAGGGGGTTGACCCCGGCAAGCTGGTGGTCGGTGCCGCCATGTATGGCCGTGGCTGGACTGGCGTGAGTGGCTATCAGGGAAACAACCCCTTCACCGGCAAGGCGACCGGCAAGGTGAAAGGTACCTGGGAAGATGGCGTGGTCGATTACCGTGACATCGTCAACAACCGCATGGGCAGTGGCTGGGAGAAGAGCTACGACGAGGTGGCCGAGGCTCCCTATCTGTTCAAGGCGTCGACCGGCGATCTCATCACCTATGACAACGACCGCTCGGTCAAGGCCAAGGGGCAGTATGTGCTGGCCAACAAGCTGGGTGGCCTCTTCTCCTGGGAGATTGATGCCGACAACGGCGACATCCTCAATGCCATGCACGAGGGGCTGGGTCATGGCGAGGGAACCACTCCGCCAGCCAACAAGCCGCCGGTGGCCAACGCGGGCAGCGATCTGAGTGTCACCGGCCCGACCGAGGTGACGCTGAACGGCTCCGCGTCCCACGACCCGGAAAATGGCGCCCTCACCTATAGCTGGAAGCAGGTCTCCGGCCCGCAGGCAGCCCTGCTGGATGCCACTCAGGCCAAGGCCCGGGTTGTACTAGATGCTGTGTCTGCCGACATCAATCTGGTGTTCGAGCTGGCCGTGACTGACGACCATAACCTCACCGCCCGCGATCAGGTGGTGGTCACCAACAAGGCGCCGCAGCCCAACCTGCCGCCACTGGTGAGCCTGCCGGCTATCGCCTCCGTGGAATCCGGCAAGCAGGTGACCCTCAAGGCGACCGCGTCTGACCCGAATGGTGATCCGCTCACCTATCAGTGGACGGTACCTGCCGGCCTCACCGCCAGCGGTCAGAACAGTGCCACTCTGGTGGTCACCGGCCCGAACGTTACCAGCGATACCGCCTATGACCTGAGCCTCACCGTCTCCGACGGCGCGCTGGATGCCAGTGCAGCCACCCGTCTGACGGTCAAGCCGGTCAGTGGTGGTGGCGGTTGCTCGGCCACCGATCCGGATGCCGCCAACTGGCCTGCCTGGCAGGCGAGCAAGGTCTACAACGGTGGTGACAAGGTGAGCAACAACCAGCTGGTGTGGCAGGCCAAGTACTGGACTCAGGGCAACGAACCGAGCCGTACTGCCGATCAGTGGACGCTGGTGAGCAAGGTGCAACTGGGGTGGGATGCCAATGTCGCCTACAACAGCGGTGACCTGACCAACCACAATGGTCGCCAGTGGAAGGCCCAGTACTGGACTCGCGGTGATGAGCCCGGCAAGGCTGCGGTCTGGCAGGATGTCGGCGCCGCCAGCTGCAAGTAATACCTCCCGATTGATGACAGGGGCATGGCGACATGCCCCTCCTTCCCGGTAGCCATCAACACGAGAAAATAAATGACTACATACATGACCCCGATAGCCGGCCTCATTATGGCAACGCTGGCGGCAGCCCCTTTGTCTGCTGGCAGCGCGCCCCTGATATTCAATGACACGACCCCGCAAAGCGATCTGGCGGGCAGCTTGGCTGCCAGAGTACAGTTTGCCCAGAGCCAGATCCTGCCATCCCATCCCAAGGAGGGGGATCGCCAACCCATCCTGACCAGCCTGCGCAAGAGCTTGCTGCTGGTGCAACCGCTCCAGGCCGACGGGGTGACCCCGATGATGGTGGAGGCCCGTGACGGCAGCGGCACGCTGCTTGGCACCCTGACCTTGTCGCCGCCATCGGCGCAGCCAGAGACGGTCTACCATCTCGCGGGGGTTCCCGAAGGTGGAGTGAGCTTCGTCCCGGAGAGCGGCAGCACTGCCGTCATCAGCAGCAGTGCTGATTTGGCCAAACTGAGCGACAAGAGCGGCGCCTTCCTCAAGGATCGGCTGACTGGTCGTGCGCTGGTGGAGATCCAGACCGCCGACGGCCGCTGGGTTCGGGATATCTACCTGCCCGTGAGCCCGGAGCTGGAGGGCAAGATGGTGCGGATCCGCTCCAGTGCAGGCTACAACTCGACGATTTTCTATGGCGAGCGACAGGTGACGATCTCCCGTGGCCAGACCTTGCAGTTCAAGTTTGCCAAGGGGCAGTGGTTCCGTGAGGGGGAGCTGGAGAACAACCGCATCACCTATGCCCCGGATACCTGGAGCGGTGAGCTGCCCGCAGAGTGGATCCAGCCCGGACTGAGCCTCTCCGTTCGACAGGGCAATCTCAGTGGTGAACTGCGTGATATCAAAGTCGGCGCCCCCGGTGAGCTGCTGCTGCACACCATCGACATCGGCATGCTCACCACGCCACGGGATCGCTTTGCCTTTGCCAATGACAAGGAGGCTCATCGCGAATACTTCCAGACCATCCCGGCCAGCCGGTTGATCGTCAGTCAGTATGCGCCGCTCTCCCTGCCTGAGGTGATGCTGCCCAATGGCACCTTGCTGACCGATTTTGACCCGAGCGAGGGGGGTTGGCATGGCGGCACCATGCGACAGCGTATCGGCAAGGAGCTTATCTCCCACGGTATCGACAATGCCAACTACGGCATCAATAGCAGTGCCGGTGAAGGGGAGGGGAGCCATCCCTTTGTGGTGGCCCAGCTGACGGCGCACAACAGCCGCGGCAAATATGCCAATGGGGTTCAGGTGCACGGTGGCTCCGGTGGCGGTGGTATCGTCACGCTGGATGATTCGCTGGGCAACGAGTTCAGCCACGAAGTGGGCCATAACTTCGGCCTTGGCCACTATGTGGATGGCTTCCGTGGCTCGGTTCACCGCAGTGCCGATCAGCTCAACTCCAGCTGGGGCTGGGACAGTGACAAACACCGTTTCATCCCCAACTTCTCGCCGACCCGCACCAATGAGGATGCCTGTCTGGATGGCCAGTGCCAGCCGCCGTTCGATGGCCGCAAGTTTGGCTACGATGCGATGGCGGGCGGCAGCCCTCTCTCCGGCGCCAACCGTTTCACCCTCTATACCCCCAATTCCGCCGCCATCATCCAGCGTTTTCTGGAGAGCAAGGCGGTGTTCGATGCCAACTCGGCCACCGGCTTTAGCAAGTGGAACAGTGCGACGGCCAGGATGGAGCCCTATCAGCACACAATCGAGGGGATCGAGAAGGTCGATGCCCCCATGGATGCCCTGAGCGAGGCCGGACTGAGTGCCCTGCTGGCGGATTACGGCTTGGTCAGGGTCGCCATGTGGGATGGACGCTGGACTCGTGATATCCGGGTGCCGGTTGCCTCTGCGGAGAACCGGGGGCGCAGCCTGACCATCGATCACGGGGCCGGTTACAACAGTCGCCTCTTTATCAACGGCAAGGAAATTGTGGTGAACCGGGGCTTCAAGAAGAGCTTCACCTCGGATGGCCAGAGCTGGGTGGAGGTCTCCCTCATCGATACCAAGGTTGCGCGCAAGCCCGAGCAATTCGGCGTGCCGGTGACCACTCTGGTGGGCTATTACGACCCGCAGGGGAGTCTGCCCAGCTACATCTATCCGGCGCTGCACGGCGCCTACGGCTTCACCTATCCGGATGACAGCAACACCCTGTCCGGCAGTGACTGCCAGTTGCAGGTGGAGACCCGCGATGGTCTGCAGCGCTTCAGGCTGGCCAATCACCGAGCGGCCAGCAGCGTCATGAACAAGTTCCACATCAACCTGCCCACCGCCAGCGAGCCCGGCCGCGCCACCATCCAGTGCCGTGGTCAGACACTGGTACAGCAGAGCTTGCTGCCACCGCAGCAGTCACTCTCCTTTACCGTCAACGGGCGGCCGCTGGAGCAGGGCGTGGTTGAGAACCAGCCTCCGGTGGTGACCGTACCGGCGCAGCTCGGTGGCATCGGCGGTGAGTGGCTGACCATCACTGCCGAGGCGAGGGATCCCGAGGGCGATGCGCTCAGCTACCGCTGGCTCTTCCCGGCGGGCTGGCAGGCGGAAGGTGAGACCAGCGCCAACCTGCGTCTGCTGCCGCCGGCAGTCACTACCAGCGAGCAGCATGAGCTGAGTGTGAGCGTCTCGGACGGGGTGCATCAGAGCGAAGGGCGCGTCGTGCTGACGCTGGAGCCCGTGGTCGACGGCTCTTGCAACACCACAGATCCGGAAGCGGCCAACGTTCCCGCATGGCAGGCCAGCAAGGTCTACAACGGCGGTGACAAGGTGAGCCACAACCAGCTGGTATGGCGTGCCAAGTACTGGACTCAGGGCAATGCGCCGAGCAGCAGTGCCGATCAGTGGGCGCTGGCGAGTCAGGTTGATCTGGGGTGGAGCGCCGCCGTTGCCTACAACGGCGGGGAGCTGACCAACCACAACGGCCGTCGGTGGCAGGCCAGGTGGTGGACTCAGGGTAACGAGCCGGGCAAGCACGGCGTCTGGCTGGATGTCGGGGCGGCAAGCTGCCGTTAAGCCGGGATCCCTATGATGGTGGCGGGGTCTTATGAGGCCCCACTTTTTCTGCTGAAAACCTAGACAGAGAGCAACAATAATGAAAAAAAATCGCATATCCCTTCTGCTTGCCGGCTTGATGCTGAGCGGCCACCTGTGGGCGGCCGAGGCATACGACATCAACAAATCCTACCCGGGCGGCAGCCAGGTCAATTACAACGGCCAGGTTTTCGAGGCCAAGTGGTGGGTCAACCCGGGTCAGACTCCGGGCATGACGGCCGCCAATGAGTGGGATACCCCGTGGAAGCTTGTCGGCGAAGGGGAAGTGACCCCGCCGGATACCGGCGGCGATGACAAGCCCAATCCGCCGACGCCAACCCCGCCGGATGGCAGCACCACCCCCGTCTATATGAGCCAGGCCGAGCTGGATGCCAAAGAGAAGGCGCTGACCGACTTCCCGGCGATGGAAGCGGTCAAGGCTTCCATCGCTACCCGGGACAATCTGGTGGTCGAGGCGGTGCAGCCGGGTCGTGCCGACAACCCGGGCAACGTCAAGCGGGTCGAAAGCCTGCTGAGCGAGGGTCAGTTCAACTACCTCTTCCCGCTGCGCGCCCCCGAGTACACCTATCGCGGCCTGCTGCAGGCGGCGGCCAAGTTCCCGGCCCTGTGCAGCGACTACAGCGACGGCCGCGATGCCGATGCCATCTGCCGCAAGACCCTGGCGACCATGTTCGCCCACTTCGCCCAAGAGACCGGCGGCCATGAAAACTGGCGCCCGGAAGCCGAGTGGCGTCAGGCGCTGGTCTACGTGCGCGAGATGGGATGGAATGAGACCATGCGCGGCGGTTACAACGCCGAGTGCCGTCCCGATGTGTGGCAGGGTCAGCAGTGGCCGTGCGGTACGTTCGACAATGGCGAGTTCAAGAGCTACTTTGGCCGTGGCGCCAAACAGCTCTCCTATAACTACAACTACGGCCCCTTCTCCGAGGCGATGTTCGGTACGGTACGCACCCTGCTCGACCGTCCCGATCTGGTGGCCGACACCTGGCTGAACCTGGCCAGCGCGGTGTTCTTCTATACCTATCCGCAGCCGCCCAAGCCCTCCATGCTCCATGTCATCGATGGCACCTGGCAGCCGAATGACCATGACAAGCAGAACGGTCTGGTGCCGGGCTTCGGGGTCACCACCCAGATCATCAACGGTGGGGTGGAGTGCGGTGGCCCGGTCGAGCACGCCCAGTCCCAGAACCGCATCAACTACTACCGCGAGTTTGCCAACTACCTCGGGGTGGCGGTGCCATCCGACGAGGTACTGGGTTGCAAGAACATGAAGGTGTTTGACGACAAGGGCGCCGGTGCCCTGCCCATCTACTGGGAGCAGGACTGGAGCTATGTGGCAGAGAACCCCAACGGCGGCAAGAGTTACGCGTGCAAGCTGGTGGGTTACCAGACCCGTTTCAGCGCCTTCAAGGAGGGGGATTACAGCCGCTGCGTTCAGCACTTCTATCCCGAAGTGGTGATCGAGGATAACGGCGGTGGCACCAACCTGCCGCCGGTGGCCAATATCACCGGCCCGGCGCAGGCGGAAGGTGGCAGCAAGGTGACCCTCTCCGGCCAGCACTCCAGCGATCCGGAAGGCAAGCCGCTCACTTATACCTGGACTATTCCGGCAGGTGCCTCTGCGCCTGCGCTGGATCAGGTGACGCTGGAGTTGACTCTGCCAAAGCCAGCCAGTGATACCAAGATGGAGATCAAACTGACGGTCACAGATGAAGGTAATCTGAGCCGCAGCACCACCCATAGCCTGCTGGTGAAAGGAGAGGAGGGGGGCGTAACGCCGCCTGACTATCCGGCCTATAAAGAGGGGACTCCCTACAAGGTGGGCGAGCGGGTCAGCAACGGCGGTGCCAGCTACGAGTGCAAACCGCACCCCTACACCGGCTGGTGCGCCGGTGCGGCCTGGGCTTACGAGCCGGGCAAGGGAACCGCGTGGAGTGATGCCTGGATCAAGCTGTGATCCGGCATTAAGCCGAAGCAATAAAAGATGGGGCCTGCGGGCCCCATTCTTGTTTGGTGGAGTTCAGGTTTGGCCGTGGAACATCTGGCCCGGACAGGACAGCGCCTCGAGAGGGCTGTGTGATGATGTGTGTATTGTAGTTTTATTACGTTTTCCGTGAAAGGCTTTCAGCAATTACTTGCCGTAGCGGAAGTAGTATTCACGGGTGGACGGAGCGTAGGTATCTTTCTCGACTACGCCGCTTTTTCTGGTTGCACCGCGCAGGTGGAACAGAACTGCCAGATTCTCGAACATGGTTTCACCTCATATCTCTGTTGGTTTGTTGCTTTGTGTGACCTGGGTCACGGTTTGATCCTATGGCCATTTGTGAGCCAGATCAACTTTGTGTGTTGTAAATTTACATAAATCATGGAAAGGGTTTTCAAATTCAATCCTCTTTATGGAAAGGCTTTCGTGAACCGCCTCCTGCTGGGCGCTTCGCCCTTGCCTATCTCGTAGAGCGCCCTCTCCTGCTCCTGCAGTGATGACTGGGTGAGTGGTGGCAGAGGCTGTGGTGTTGCGACCAGCACGCCAAAGTGCCGGTTAAACGGCCGGATTGTGACATTTAGTCGATAAAAACAACGACTTGCTGCAATTTTGATTAAACGCGCCAATCGGGGTGATTTTAGGGTTGACACTGAAGCGGGTGATGCCTATCATGCGCCTCCGTTGCCGGAGATAACTTCGTCAGCGCCGAGGTGAGTTGGGGTTATAGCTCAGCTGGGAGAGCGCTTGCATGGCATGCAAGAGGTCCGCGGTTCGATCCCGCGTAGCTCCACCAAATTCTCCTCGAACAATCTGGAATCAAAGGGGTTATAGCTCAGCTGGGAGAGCGCTTGCATGGCATGCAAGAGGTCCGCGGTTCGATCCCGCGTAGCTCCACCAGGTTCCTGATTGAAATGAAGTACCCAGGGCAGTGCGGTGTGTATCACCCAGGCCGACCTTTGTGGGGTTATAGCTCAGCTGGGAGAGCGCTTGCATGGCATGCAAGAGGTCCGCGGTTCGATCCCGCGTAGCTCCACCATTATTGAGGATGAATGGCCGCCAGAACCATTCATTCAGTGCCGAATTTGGGGTTATAGCTCAGCTGGGAGAGCGCTTGCATGGCATGCAAGAGGTCCGCGGTTCGATCCCGCGTAGCTCCACCAAATTCAGAGTGACGTCAGTCATTCACACACATCGGGGTTATAGCTCAGCTGGGAGAGCGCTTGCATGGCATGCAAGAGGTCCGCGGTTCGATCCCGCGTAGCTCCACCATATTTCGTAAAGAAAGTAGAAAAGGCCACCGCATTGCGGTGGCCTT
The DNA here is from genome assembly GCF_963866575.1 of Aeromonas sp. L_1B5_3. Taxonomy (NCBI): domain Bacteria; kingdom Pseudomonadati; phylum Pseudomonadota; class Gammaproteobacteria; order Aeromonadales; family Aeromonadaceae; genus Aeromonas; species Aeromonas sp. L_1B5_3. The sequence continues at coordinate 157,345 of NZ_CAWMDN010000079.1, read as the reverse complement.
TTTGTTTTCTCAGGTATTTATTTTCCCCATACTTTCCAGCCTTTCATTTGCAAATCAAATGGCCAAAACTGAAAAGCCCGCGGGTATCGCGGGCTTTTGGCTACTTTCAAGCGGGTTGCCGGTTAGCGCCGACGGCGCCAGGCCAGCGGCAGCAGGGCCAGCAGGCCGAGTCCCAGCGCACCACCGCCACTTGAGCCGTGGTCCGGTTTGACGGCATCACCCTTCATTTTCAGATCGACGATGATGGGGTCGTGGTCGGAGGCGCTGAACGGATTATCCGATTTCAGCAGGGTGCCGGTGTACTGGTTGCCGTACTCGAACAGGCTGCTCTCGAAGGAGTTGATGTGCCAGTCGGCCACGTTCGCCACCTTGCTGGCCAGCGCCGGATTGGCAAGGGCATAGTCGAGGGTACCGAGTTCGCTGTCATAGCTGTAGGAGATGGCTTTTTCCTTGTTGAACTTGACGTTGAGATCGATCAGGCCATAGCTGCGAGTCACCTCGCGACCGAGCTGTTCATAGGACTGGTCACCGATAAAGGTATGGGAGGCCGAAACGATCTTGCGTTCGCTGGTGGCTGGATTGTAATCGGTCAGCACCCGGATCGGGTCCTCCTTGGCGTAGGAGTTGAAGTCGCCCACCAGCAGCACCTGGCCCGGCAGCTTGCTGACGGCTTCACCCAGCACCTTGGCCGCGCTCACCCGGAACTCGGTACACTTGCCCTGCAGGTCGGCCGGTTCTGTCTTGCCATCGCCATTTTCATAGCAGCCAGAGCCCTTGGACTTGAGGTGGTTGACCACCAGCGTCAGCGGATCCTTGCTGCCCGCGACGGTAAAGCTCTGCACCAGCGAATCGCGTTGGCCGGCGGTTTTGGCCACGCCCCCCGTGGTATAGCGCTGCTCCGGCATGCGGATGACGTTTGCCTCGCTGGCCGGGGTAAGCAGGGCAGGGCGATAGATCATGGCTACCATGATGGCGTCGCCACCGAAGAATTTCTCGCTGGTGAGCAGGCTGGCTGGCAGGCGGACATAGGCGTAGCGCTTGCTCGCATCCTTCTGTTGCTCGTTGAGGCGGGTCACCAGATTGTTGATGGCGGAGTTGTCGCCAAAGCCATTGTTCTCCATCTCCATCAGGCCGAGCAGGTCGGCATCCATCTCGGTGATGGCGTTGACGATCTTGGTGCGCTGCTTCTCGAAGTCGGCCTGACTCTTGGCGCCGCGGTTGCACCCTTTGGCGTTGTCGGCATCCGCCTGATCTTTGCACAGCACGTTGAGTGCGCCGCCAATGCTGGAGTGGCTGGTGAAGTAGTTGAGCACGTTGAAGCTGCCAATCCGCAGATCGCTGCCAGTGGCCCGGGCGGGGGCCGGCTGGCGGTCATCTTCCGGTGTACGCAGCAGGGCGCCGGCGCTCAGGGTGACATCGCTGGGCACTACCAGACGGAAGGCATCCTTGTTGTAGACAATGACCCCCTCCAGCCCGGTCAGTTGATCACCGATACGCAGATAGCCCTGATCGGCATCCCAGCCCGGGAACCAGGGCAGTACGCCATCCGGTGCCTTGTAATCAGACTCGACCACCAGCCGGTTGCTGCCATTTTTGGCGGCCAGAGCGACCGCTTCCGGGCTGCTGGCAACATGGAGCTGGGTTGGCTTGAGCAGCGGCGCCTTGTGGGAGAGCTCGACGTTGTTGCGATAAACCTTGTAGTCGAAGCTGAAGTTGCGGGTCAGGCGGAGATCGCTGCTGCTGTCGAGCCGTACCCGCATCCCTTCGTGGCGATTGAGCGCCTGCGCCAGCGTCTCCCCTTCATTGACCTGCAATACGCTGGTTGGCACTGTCAGCCCCTGCGCTGTGACCTGCAGGCGGGCTTTGTTGGCCTCGAAGGTGGGTTTGAGCTGGGTGCCGCCGTAGTACTCCTCGACCCTGGCCTCGAGGCAGACCTCTGCCCCCGGTTTGAGAGCCGGGTAGTTGGTCGCAAGTTTGCTGTCATTGAGATAGACGAAGATGCCATCCGAAGTGGCCGGGTTGCCATCTCCCGCCGGATCAGTCAGATAGAAGCCTTTGGTCAGGCTCTGGCCGAGGGTGGTGACGACACCGCGCACCATGAAGGTACCCGGACTGATTTTTCCCGTGATGTTGCCGTTTTTATCGGTCACGGTGTCGGTCGCGAACTGGCTCCCTGAGCCTGTTCCCTGAATGGTCGGAATGGGGGTGAGTTGCGCCGGATCGGAGGGGCAGACGAAGGCGGCGTGGGCGCCGGGGGCAGCGAGGGCCAGCCCCACGGCCAGCGACAGTAGGGTGCGAGTACCTTTCATAAGTGTTCCTTTTTTATTTTTGCCAGTGTTTCCATAGCCTTGGTCGTTGACCAGGGGCGCGCATTGTCACATTTCCGGCATGTCGTACCAGTGAGCCAACGCACATTACCGGGATGCAAATGAGCGCAGGTTGGCGTTTTTTGATCTGGCTAACACTCTGAAATTACTGATAAAGAACTTATCAAATGGTGGGCGGGAAAGTGTGATCCCGCTGGCAACCACATATTTTTCTTCGAGAATGAAGATTGAGACTCGGGTGTCTGCTTCCTATACTCGACTTGTTCCTCACGGAACCCAGGTAAAGGGCAAACCGGTTGAAATGCCGGGACGCAATACCTCCGGTCTTCCGATCAGACGATGATCCAGATAGCGGGGTTTCCCCGGGTGAAGAGGCAGTGTGCGGCGAGTCCATGGCCGGTAGTCTCCCTCCCTTCACGCAGGTTGCGCTTGTGCTTTGCCTTGGTCACCAATGCCAAGACAAAACAAGGAAGATAACAATATGCAACAGTTCCTGAGGCCCAGCCGGCTTGCCGTGCTGGTGGCCATCGCTGCCATGCCCGCCTGGGCGCAGGCAGCCTATCCCGCCTACAAGGCCGGTACTGCCTACAAAGCCGGTGACATCGTCAGCAATGCCGGTGCCCTCTATGAATGCAAAGAGTTCCCCTACTCGGGTTGGTGCGGGGCATCACCCTATCACTATGAACCCGGTGTCGGGGTGGTCTGGGCGGATGCCTGGAAGCTCTACGGCGGCGAAGTGCCGCCACCGGCGCTCGGCGTGGCCGTCAGCTCTCCGGCTGCCGGTGCCAGCTTCAACGAAGGTGCCAGCGTGGCGCTGGCGGTGACCCTGAGTGGTCCGGTGACGGCGCTGGTTCGGGTGGAATACCTTATCGACGGCAAGCTTGCTGCCACGGCCAGCGCCTCGCCCTGGGGCGCCAGCTGGAGTGCTGCGGGCGTTGGGGCGCACGCCCTGAAAGCGCGGGCGCTGGATAAGGATGGCAAGGTACTGAGCGAGGCGGATTCGAGCTTCAACGTTGCTGCCGTGGTGGCGCCAGAGGCGCCCAAGGTGAGCATCAGCAGCCCGGCCAGCGGTGCCAAGGTGACGCTGGGTCGTAGCGTGGCGGTGAACGGCAACGTCACCGATGCCAACAACGATGTGGCCAAAGTCGAGCTGTTTGTCGATGGCAAGAAGGTAGGGGAAGACAATGCCGCCCCCTGGCAGGTCAACTGGACGCCGGATGCCAAGGGCAGTGCCGCCCTCAAGCTGGTGGCCACTGACAAGACCAATCTGGTTGGCGAGTCGGCGGCAGTGAACGTCACTGTCGAGGAGGCCGCGCTGCCACCGTCCGGTGGCAACCTCTCCTGCGATATCCGCCAGATCTATCGTCCTGATGGCTACGAGTGCATGGGGGATGACCATGCCCGCCGGGTCATCGGCTACTTCACCTCCTGGCGCACCGGCAAGAATGGCCTGCCCGCCTATCTGGTGAGCGACATTCCGTGGAGCAAGATCACCCACATCAACTACGCCTTCGCGGCGGTGGACGAGCAGAGTCACACCATCAAGGTGGATGACTCGGCGACCAAGATGACCTGGGATGGCGTGCCGGGTGCCGAGATGGATCCGGAGTTCGCCTACAAGGGGCACTTCAACCTGCTGTCGAAGTTCAAGAAGCAGTATCCGGACGTGAAAACCCTGATCTCGGTCGGGGGCTGGGCCGATACGCGCGGTTTCTACACCGCTACCACCAAGGGCGACTGCTCGGTCAACACCGATGGCATCAATGCGCTTGCCACGTCGGCGGTGAGTTTTATCCGTCAGTACGGTTTTGACGGGGTCGATATCGACTATGAATATCCCACCTCCATGAAGGATGCGGGCAACCCCAACGACTTCCCGCTCTCCAACCAGTGCCGCAGCAAGCTCTTTGCCAACTACAAGGTGATGATGCAGACCCTGCGCAGCAAGCTGGATACGGCGGGCAGCGAGGATGGCCGCATGTACATGCTGACCATCGCCTCGCCAGCTTCCGCATATCTGCTGCGCGGCATGGAGAACTTCCAGGTCACCCAGTACCTCGACTATGTCAACCTGATGACCTACGACTTCCACGGTGCCTGGAACCACTTTGTCGGCCACAACGCCGCCCTGTTTGACAACAAGGCTGACGCCGAGCTGGCGCAGTGGGGCGTCTACACCCAGAAAGAGTTTGGTGGCATCGGTTACCTCAACGCCGCCTGGTCTGCTCACTACTTCCGTGGTGCGCTGGCTGCCGGCAAGATCAACGTGGGTGTGCCCTATTACACCCGCGGTTGGCAGGGTGTCAGCGGTGGCACGCACGGTCTGGGCGGCAAGGCAGCACTGCCGAGCCAGAGCAATTGTCAGCCGGGTACCGGTGGCGGCACCATTCCGTGCGGCAACGGTGCGGTCGGCATCGACAACATCTGGCACGATCTGGACAAGAACGGCAAGGAGATTGGCGGGGGCGCCGTCCCCATGTGGCATGCCAAGAACTTGGAGCACGCAGCCGATTTGGGGATCACCACCATGCCGAGCTACGGTCAGGCCTGGGGTCTGGATCCCAACAACCCGGCCCATGTGATGCAGGGCAAGTATGTCCGTTACTACGACGACAAGGCTCATGCACCTTGGCTGTGGAACGAGGAGAAAAAGGTGTTCCTCTCCACCGAGGATGAGGAGTCCATGGGTCACAAGCTCGACTACATCGTCAATCGTGGTCTGGGTGGCGTGATGTTCTGGGAGATGGCGGGTGACTACGCCTACGATCCGGTGAAAAAAGAGTACGGCATGGGGGATACCCTGACCACGCTCGCCTACGACAAGTTTGCCAAGGCGACCAAGTACAACACCAAGCAGAACGATCTGGCAGCTCCGGCGGCCCAGCTCGACATCGCGGTGAGCCTCTCCGGCTTCAAGGAGGGTGATTCCAACTATCCGATCAACCCGACCCTGAAGCTCACCAACAACTCGACCCAGACCATTCCGGGCGGTGCCCGCATCGAGTTCCTGGTGCCCACCTCTACCTCTGACACCATCACCGACCAGAGCGGGATGGGGCTAAAAGTGGTGGAGAGCGGCGGCAACCAGAACTCCGACGGGATTGCCAACGAGAAGGACTTCCACAAGGTGGCTCTGACGCTGCCGACCTGGAAAGCCTGGACGCCGGGCAGCGATGTGGAAGTGGCGATGACCTACTATCTGCCGGCCGCTGGCGTGCCGAGTGGAATCCGCATCATCAGCGGCAGCCAGACCGCGGGTCTCAAGGCCGAGTTCCCGACCTTGCCGGAGGCCGTACTGGGCTCGGGCGGTGGTGAGGGCGGTGCGACCTGCAGCAGCCAGAATATCAACCCGGCAGCCTACAAGGCTTACCCGACCTGGCCGCAAGGGGATCATGCCAATGCGGGCGATCGCATCACCCACAACAAGGTGGTGTGGCAGGCCAACTGGTGGACCAGCAGTGAACCCAAGACCACCGATGGCAGCTGGAAGTCTGTCTGTAGTTATTGATTTTTAAATCAAGGAGATAAGTGAGGCTTAGGCCTCACTTTTTTTATCTGCATGGTCGATCTGGTTGAAAATGCGTCTGCCTTTCCTGGCAGGCAGCCTCTATAATAGAAGTCGATTAATAATCAGATGGATGTCAGCATATGGCGAGTATATTGGATTCAGTTGATCAACGAACCCAGCTGGTAGGGGAAAACCGCCTGGAGTTGTTGATGTTCCGTCTCGGCACCCGCCAGATGTTTGCCATCAACGTCTTCAAGGTGCGAGAGGTGGTCAAGCTGCCGCACCTCAACAAGATGCCGGGCTCTCACCACAATATCAGCGGGGTGGCCAATATCCGCGGCACCTCGATCCCGGTGATCAATCTGCGCAGCGCCATCGGCATGCGTCCCATGCCGGTCGACAGCGAATCCAACCTCATCATCACCGAATACAACCGCACCATTCAGGGCTTTCTGGTGGGGCAGGTAGCCAACATCGTCAACATGACCTGGAAGGATATTCTGCCGCCGCCGCGCTCGGCCGGGCGTGCCAACTACCTCACCGCCATTACCCGCATCCCGGAAGACGGGGTGGATCAGATTGTCGAGATCATCGACGTGGAGAAGGTGCTGGCGGAGATCATCACCTACGACATCAGCATCTCCGAAGAGGTGCTGGATCGGGATATTCTGCCCGAGATGCACGGCCGCAAGGTGCTTATCGTCGATGACTCCAGCACTGCCCGCAATCAGGTGCGCGAGACGCTGGGGCAGCTGGGGCTCGAGGTTATCGAGTGTCAGGACGGCTTGCAGGCGCTGACCCTGCTCAAGGGATGGTGCGATGCCGGCAAGAAGGTGACCAACGAAATCCTGTTGATGATTACCGATGCGGAGATGCCTGAAATGGATGGCTACCGCCTGACCCACGAAGTGCGCAGCGATCCGCGCATGGCCGATCTCTTCATCACCCTCAACACCTCCCTGAGCGGCAACTTCAACGAAGCCATGGTCAAGAAGGTGGGGTGTGACCGTTTTATCTCCAAATTCCAGCCCGACCTGCTGGTTGGCGTGGCGCAGGAGCGGCTGCGTCAGGTACTGGAAAAGTAACCCGCCATACAGTCTGCAATAAAAAACATCCCGCCTTGGCGGGATGTTTGCTTATCTGCTGTCGTATAGACAGAGCCCGTTACCAAGGCGTTAGCGGCTCATCAGTGGTTCCATGAAGCGGGCCACCTTGTCGCGGATCTGCGGCTGCGCCGCCGGGGCAGGGTGAATGCCATCGTTCATCATAAGTTCAGGGCGCAGCGCAATATCATCCATGAAGAAGGGGAGCAGGGGCAGCTTGTTGGTCTCGGCGAGTTCCGGGAAGATCTGCTCGAACTGGCGCAGATAGCGGGCTCCGTAGTTGCGGGGTAGCTGGATCTGGGTCAGCGCGACCTGAATCTGCTTCTCCTTGGCAAGGGCAATCATGCTGGCCAGATTCTGGCGGGTAATGGCAGGGGCAAAGCCGCGCAGGCCATCGTTGCCCCCCAGTTCAATCAGCAGCCAGTCTGGCTGATGCTGCTCCAGCAGGGCGGGCAGGCGAGCCAGCCCTCCCTGGGTGGTCTCACCGCTGACGCTGGCATTGATGAGGGTGTGCTCGCCCCCCTCGTTCTGCCATTTTTGTTCAAGCAGGGCTGGCCAGCTCTGCTTCTCCTGCATCTGATAGCCGGCACTCAGGCTGTCACCGAGCACCAGCAGGGTTTGCGCCTGAGCGGATGAGAGCAGGCTGCCGAGGCCAACCAGCAAGGCAAACAGAATACGCACCATCAATTCAACTCCCGCTATGGATTGCCATCAAGGGATTGGGACAAAGGATATCGAGCATGAGTTCAACCCCCATTATTGTCGTCAAGGGCCTCGGCAAATCGGTCAGCCTCGGCCAGGAAAGCCTCACCATCCTTGAAGGGATCGATCTGCAAGTCAATAGTGGCGAGACGGTGGCACTGGTCGGCGCCTCCGGGTCAGGCAAGTCTACTTTGCTCGGATTACTGGCCGGGCTCGATCTGCCAAGTCTTGGCTCCATCGAAATTCTCGGCAAGTCACTCGGCGAGCTGGATGAGGAGGGGCGGGCCAGATTGCGCGCCGAGCAGATCGGCTTTGTCTTCCAGTCATTCCTGCTGCTCCCGACCATGACGGCGCTCGAGAACGTGATGCTCCCCGCCGAGCTGCGCGGTGAGCGGGATTGTGAGCCAAGAGCCCGTGAACTGCTGGCGGCAGTAGGGCTTGGCGAACGTCTGCACCATATGCCGCCACGGCTCTCCGGTGGCGAGCAGCAGCGGGTGGCCATTGCCCGCGCCTTCATGACCCGGCCCAGCCTGCTGCTGGCAGACGAGCCGACCGGCAACCTCGACAGCAAGACCGGAGACAAGGTGATTGAGCTGCTGTTTGAGCTCAACCGCAAGCACGGCACCACTCTGGTGGTGGTGACCCATGACCAAGAGCTGGCCAGCCGGTGCCAGCGTCAGCTGGTGATGGCGGCAGGCAGGCTGGAGCGCGAGGTGAGTCATGCAGTGGTGTAACGCAGGGGGCAGGCGAGTGAGCGGAGGTGGTCAGGGATGATGCAGTGGCGATTGGGATGGCGACTGCTGCGCCGGGAAGGATGGAGCGGCGAGCTGCGCTGGTTTGTGTTGGCGCTGGCCCTGAGTGTGGCCTGTGTGCTCAGCGTGGCGCTGGTGGCAGATCGGCTGGAGGCGGGACTCAAGGCATCGGGCCGCGACTTTATCGGGGCGGATCGGGTGCTGCGCACTGCCACTGCGGTTCCGGATGGCTGGTTGCTGCAGGCACAAAAAGATGGTCTGGCGTTGCAGACCACGGTCAGTTTCAACAGCATGCTGTTTCACGGCGATGCGCTGCAGCTCGCCTCCATCCGGGCGGTGCCCGACGGTTTTCCCTTCTACGGCAAGCTGGAACTGACCCCGGCCCGGACTCCTGCCCCCGGTGAAATCTGGCTCTCCGCCCGGGTAATGCAGTTGCTGACGGCCAAGGTGGGGGATGAGCTGGAGGTGGGCAATACGGTGCTCAAGGTGGCAGGTCTGCTTGGCGAGGAGCCCGATCAGGGCTTCAGCCCCTTCCTGCTGGCGCCGCGGGCGCTCATCCACAGCGCCGACATCGAGGCGACCGGCGCCCTGCTGCCGGGCAGTCGTCAGCAGTGGCGCTATCTCTTCAAAGGGTCGCGAGAGGCGCTGGCCCGCTATGAGCGCTGGCTGGTTCCTCAGCTGCAGGCCGGGCAGAAGTGGATCACGCCCGATGACAGCGAATCCCAGGTGGGCCGCTCGCTGGTCAATGCCGAGCGCTTCTTCCGGCTGGCGTCCCTTTGCGGCGTGCTGCTGGGAGCGCTGGCAATGGGCATAGCGGTACGTCACTTTGCCGAACGCCAGACCAATATGGTGGCCCTGCTCAAGACGCTGGGGGCATCGCGCACCAGTCTGTGGCAACTGATGAGCGGACTGTTGCTGTCGCTGACTCTGCTCGGCGCCCTGCTGGGGCTGGTGGCGGGTACCGTCATGCAGTGGTTCACCCTGCAACTGCTGGGGGAGTTGCTGCCACCGGATCTGCCGCCCCCCTCCTGGCGCCCCTTTGCGCTGGGTGTGGCGGTAGCCCTCTTCATCACCCTGCTGCTCGCCTTTATCCCCTTCTTGCGGCTGCTGAAAGTGCCGCCGCTGCGGGTGTTGCGTCGCGAGCTGGAGGCGGGGATCCCCCCCTGGCTGGCGCTGCCGGTCGGTCTGCTCGGCCTGTTTGCGCTGGTGTGGGGCTTCACCGCCGATGTTCGATTGGCCTTTGGTCTGGTGGGTGGCATGGGCCTGCTGATGGGGCTGCTGGCTCTGCTGGCCTCCCTGATGTTGAGGCTGGGAGCGCGGGTGAGCGGTCCGCACGCCTTGCGGCTGGCGCTGGCCCATCTGTCGCGCGAGCGGCGCAGCGGTCTGTTCCAGCTGGCCGGTTTTGCGCTGGCGCTGATGTTGTTTGGCTTGCTCTGGGCGGTTCGCATCGATCTGCTGGAGGAGTTCTCCGCCCGTTTGCCCGCCGATGCCCCCAACCGTTTTCTGGTCAATGTGGCCGAGAACGAGCGGGAAGGGATCCTGAGCGAACTGGCGGGAGCTGGCGCCGTTACCTCCGACTTCTATCCCATGGTGCGCGGGCGCCTGACTCATATCGCCGGTGATGCGGTGGGGGAAGGGGCTCGCAGTGGTCGCGAGGGGGTCGATCGGGAGCTCAACTTTACTACCACGACGACCCTGCCAGCCGACAACAAGCTGGTGGCAGGGAAATGGCTCTCCGGCCCCGGCGAGGTATCGGTCGACAGCGAACTGGCCAAGCGGCTCGATATCAAGCTGGGGGACATGCTCGCCTTTACCATCGAGGGGCGCAGCTTCGGGGCTCGGGTCACCAGTCTGCGCAGTATCAAGTGGGACAACATGCGGCCCAATTTCTACATGATCTTCTCACCCGACCTGCTGGCCCCCTTCTCCCGCACCTGGATCGGCAGCTACAGGCTGCCGCCAGAGGGGCGTACCGCCGAGGTGGGGCTGATCCGCCACCATCCCACGGTGAGCCTGATTGATGTGGATGATCTCATCGTGCGGCTGACCCGGGTTTCGGAGCAGGTGAGCCGGGCGCTGGCCCTGATGCTGGGGCTGGTGACGGTGGCGGCGCTGCTGGTGCTGCTGACCCAGACTCAGGCCAGCATGGCCCAGCGGCGGCGCGAACTGCTGTTGATGCGCACCTTGGGGGCCGGCAGTGCGCTGCTTGGCAAGATGCTGCGCTGGGAGCTGGTGGCGAGTGGCTTGCTGGCCGGACTCTGTGCCGCCATGGTGGTGGAGTTGTGTGCCTTTGCTCTGCAGTTCTGGTGGTTTGATGGTCAGTGGCAGTTCCACTGGCGCATCTGGCTCGGATTGCCAACCCTGGGGGCGTTGCTGGTCACCCTGGCCGGTCAGGGAATGCGGCGCCAGCTGCTGGCGGGCACTCTCAGTGATCGGCTGCGTGGTTTGGGTCAGGGATTATTGTAATCAGGCCCTCGAGAGCGCAGGTGCTGGAGAGAATCAGCCCGACCAGTGGTCGGGCTGATTGCTGTGCGAGTTTTGGCTGTTCGGAAAGTGTTAGCGAGTCTCTCGCAACAGATCGGTCAGTGCCTGCGGCAGCTGCGGGTAGGCAAAGTGGAAGCCGGCCTGTTGCAGATGTGCGGGCAGTACGTTTTGCCCGGTCAGCAGCAGATCGGCAGCCTCTCCCATCACCAGTTGCAGCAGCGGTGCCGGGACGAAGAAGAGGTGCGGGCGATGGAGGGTGCGAGCCAGGGTCTGGCTGAACTCCCGGTTGCTGACCGGATGAGGTGCCGTGCCGTTGAAGATACCGTTGCACTCCTCGTGCTCCAGCAGAAAAAGCATGGCGCGCACCAGATCCTGCACATGGATCCAGCTCATCATCTGATTGCCACTGCCCATGGGGCCGCCAAGGCCGAGCCGATAGGGGGGCAGCATTTTTGGCAGGGCGCCGCCATCCATGCCGAGCACCAGCCCGATCCGCACGATGCATACCCGGGTCTGTTTGCTGCCGGCTTCCTGCGCCAGGGTTTCCCACTGCTGACAGAGCTGGTGGGTGAACTCCTGATGGGGTGAGCGGCACTGCTCGTCGAGGGGCTCAGCCCCCTGCCTGCCATACCAGCCGATGGCGGATGCGTTGATCAGCACACAGGGGGGCGTTGTGGAGAGCTTGATAAGGTCGACCAGCTGCTCGGTCAGCAGCCAGCGGCTGTCGCAGAGCAGCTGTTTGCGTTGCTCGCTCCAGCGGCCTGCGGCTATGGGTTCCCCTGCCAGATTGATCACTGCATCCACATCGTTGAGGTCATCGAGGCTGTCGAGGCTATCGATGATCTGGACATCGTGGCCAAGCAGGGAGTAGGCGCGACTGCCTTGTCGGCTCAGGACGACCACGTCGTGATTGACCTTGAGATGGGCCACCAGCCGGCGGCCAATAAAACCGGTTCCTCCGGTAATCAGAATCTTCATCGTTGCGCGCTCCTGCGGTCGTTTGCTCAACTTTAATGGTGCGGCTTCCCTTCAACAAGTGAGACGTGCTTCGGGAGTTTTTTGTTTGACGGGTGTTAACTCTATCCTCTTCTTACAAGATATTGTTGAACAACAGCTTGAATTGATTGATTTTTGTTGGGTGGACATATGTTGAACAATCGCTATTATGGCGACCCTTTTCGCCTGTCCACCGAGGCTGTCACCCATTATCCGAGCATCAAAGAGGCCTCCATGCCATTTCGTCGTTTAAAACTTCGCCAGCTTTACTCGAGGATTCTGGTGGCGCTGCTGATGGGGGGCGGGATCCTGCTGCTGGGGGTTGTTGCCGTTATCTGGCAGACCGTGACGGAGATAGAGCGTGATGCCGAGTCACGGTTGCAGCATGCCCGTATGATGTTTGATCGCTCCATCGGCCATGCCCTGCAAGCGGCCATCAATGTGGAGGGGATGCTTGGCCACCCCTGCAAGGATGCGGCACAACTGCTACGCGAACAGGTGGCAACGGTGCCCGATGTTCGTTCCGCCAATCTGGCTGTCGGCGGCCACATCTACTGCACCTCGCTTTATGGTGACTATGATGGCCCCTTCAATTCTGACAGCTATGTAGAAGGCAGACTGCAACTGATGCCTGGCAATGAGGTCACGCCGGATCGTCCCTTGATCGTGCTGCGTCATGAAACGGACAGGGGGAGTGTGCTGATTGGTATAGATGGCTACTACCTGCTCAATACTCTGGAGATCTCCAGCAAGAACTCCCCGATGGCTCTGGTGGTGGGGCAGAGGGCACTGTTTGGCTCAGGCCAGTTCGGGGCGGCACCCTCTCCGACAGAAGAGGGCTATATTGCCCTCGCTTCGGCCAATTTCCCCTATCAGGTCGTCACACGGGTCACGGTGCATGACTACTTGAGCCACGCATGGCGCTACTCCAGATATACCTTGCTTCTCTCTCCGTTACTGGCGCTGCTGATTGGATTCGGCACCTTCAGACTGATGGGGCGTAGCAGCTCACCATCGGAGGAGCTCAAGCGGGCGTTGATCGACGAGGAGTTTATTCCCTACCTGCAGCCGGTGGTCTCCGGCGATGACGAGCAGTGGCGTGGCTGTGAGGTGCTGATGCGCTGGCAGCACCCCAAACAGGGGATGATTCCGCCGGATCGCTTTATCCCGCTGGCGGAAGATAGCGGGCTGATTGTTCCTATGACCAGCCTGTTGATGGCCGAGGTGCGCGACCACTTCTCCCCTCATGCCGGCAAGCTGCCAGCAAAGTTTCATTTTTGCTTCAATATCAGTGCCAAACACTTTCAGGATCTCGACCTGTTGGCTGACTGCAAGGCGTTTCTCGACGCCTTCAAGGAGAATCCTGTTGATTTGGGGTTGGAGCTGACGGAGCGGGAGTTGCTGGTGGCCGATGAGACAACTGCCCAGATGTTTGCCGAATTGCGCAAACTGGGCGTGTTGATCTCTATCGATGACTTTGGCACCGGCCACTCCAGTCTGACCTATCTGCAACAGTTTCAGGTCGATGCCATCAAGATTGACCGGAGCTTTGTGGAGATGATTGGCACGGATGCACTCTCCAGCCATATCGTCGAGAACGTGATTGATCTGGCGAAACGGCTTGAATTGATCCTGATCGCTGAGGGGGTCGAGAAGCAGTCGCAGGCTGACTACCTGCGGGATCGCCATGTCGACTATCTGCAAGGGTATCTCTATGGTCGCCCCATGCCGATGGCGCAGTTCTGCAAGAGCCTGTTTGGCTGATTGTGGTTAAGTGAAGGCATAAAAAAACCAGCGAACTGTTCGCTGGTTTTTTTGTTTCAGTGCGGTGGCTTGGGTCAGAGCATCCGCTGGAGGGCGCGAGCCAGCCGCTTGACCCCCTCCTCAATGGTTGCTTCATCGACGCAGGAGAAGCTCAGGCGCAGGGTGTTCTGAATTTCGGGGCGCACATAGAAAGGGGCGCCCGGCACGAAGGCTACCTTCTCCTTGATCGCCTCGTCAAACAGGGCCATGGCGCTGATATGAGCCGGCAGGGTCAACCAAAGGAACATGCCCCCTTCCGGTCTGGTGTAGCTGACACCGGGCGGACAGTGACGAGTCAGAGCGGCTTCCATGGCGGCGCGCTGACGGCCATAGACCTCCTTGATCTTCTCCAGATGGGCATCGAGGGAGTTATCCATCAGGAAGCGGTGCAGCACCTGCTGGCTGAAGGCGTTGCTGTGCAGGTCGGTCGCCTGCTTGGCGATGGTCACCTTCTTGCGCAGCCACTCCGGTACCAGCATCCAGCCCAGACGGAAGGCGGGCACCACGGTTTTGGAGAAGGATCCGAGCAGCACGGTATTGTTCGGCGCCAGCTTGGCAATCGGGGGCAGATGTTCACCTTCGAAGCGCAGCTCGCCGTAGGGATCATCTTCTACCATCAGGAGCTCGTGGCGCACCAGTCGCTCGGCCAGCGCCTCGCGGTTGGCACGGCTGTAGGAGACGCCACTCGGGTTCTGGAAATTGGGTACGCCGTAGAGCAGCTTGGCATTGGAGCCGCTAGCCAGCAGCGCATCCAGCGCCGCCAGATCCAGCCCGGCTTCGCCGAGGGTGATTGGCTTGAAATTCGGTTGATAGACAGAGAAGGCCTGAATGGCGCCCAGATAGCCCGGCTCTTCGATGATGAGATCCTGCCCCTCGTCGATCAGCACCTTGCCCAGCAGATCCAGCGCCTGCTGGGAGCCGCTGGTGATCAGGATGTTGTCCGGATTGACCTGCATGCCGTGGCGGGCCAGATAGCGGTCGGCAATGTACTGGCGCAGCGGCGCATACCCTTCGGTCGCCGCATATTGCAGGGCGGCAGCCCCCTGTTCGCGCAGCACATCCTGACAAGCCTGATCGATCGCCTTGACCGGAAACAGGTGAGGATTGGGCAGGCCGCCGGCGAAGGATATGATCTCCGGATTGGCGGCAACTTTGAGGATTTCACGGATAAAGGAAGGCTCGACCTTCTCGAAGCGCTGGGCAAAAAACGGCTGCATAGGCAATTCTCTCGGCATGTGGGCGGTCGCTCCATTCGACCGCCAGGTTATCCGTTTGTATCAGATTTCAGAAATGAGGCAATGATTGTCACAAAAATCGCTAAAAAAGGGCTGGATTGACTCTACTGCGGATTATATTGGGCGGTTAGTCGGAGTAGTGATGCCAGTGAGGGGGCAGGGGAGTGGCTGGCTGGAATATTTGTTGCTCGAAACACTTGCGCCTTGGGCCCATCTTGGGATAATTCGCTCCCCTGTTTTTGCGGTGCGATGAAATAGCGGGCCGCAAGCGATCCCCCGGCGGGATCGGACACCAGATGTATTACCCGGATTGATGAAATAACGAGACCATTATGCCTGTGACCCAAGATGTATTTAACGAAGACGGCAAGTTCATGCGCAAGATCCGCAGCTTTGTCCGTCGCGAAGGCCGCCTGACCAAAGGGCAGGAGAAGGCCCTGGAAGAGCTCTGGCCGGTCATGGGCATCGATTTCGAGCCAAAGCAACTCGATCTGGTCGCACTGTTTGGCCGTGAAGCACCTGTGGTGCTGGAGATCGGCTTTGGCATGGGCGCCTCTCTGGTCGAGATGGCCAAGAATGCCCCCGAGAAGAACTTCATCGGCATCGAAGTGCACTCCCCGGGCGTGGGCGCCTGTCTGGGTACCGCTCAGGAAGCGGGTGTCACCAATCTGAAGGTGATTTGCCACGATGCGGTCGAGGTGCTGGAGCACATGATCCCGAACGGTTCACTCTCCTGCCTGCAGCTCTTCTTCCCGGATCCCTGGCACAAGAGCCGTCACCACAAGCGTCGTATCGTCCAGCCGGCTTTTGCGCAGGATATTCGCCAGAAGCTGGCCATCGGTGGTGTATTCCACATGGCCACCGACTGGGAAAACTATGCCGAGCATATGCTGGAAGTGATGAGCGCCGCCGAGGGGTATGAAAACACCTCCGCGACCGGCAACTGGGTGCCGCGCCCTGACTGGCGTCCGCTGACCAAATTCGAACAACGTGGCCATCGTCTGGGGCACGGGGTTTGGGATCTGATTTTCAAGCGTGTCAGCTAAGCTGGCACGTCAACACACCTAGCGTATCAACTAACTTGAGGAGCTATCATGGCCAATCGTAGCCGCCGCCTGCGCAAGAAACTGCGCGTCGATGAATTCCAGGAAATGGGTTTCGACATCAGTTTCAACTTCCCGGTCGGCACTGCCGAAGAGACCATCGATGCCGTAGTCGATGCGATGATCGATGAAGTGATCGAGCCCCGCAAACTGGCTTTCGCCGGTTCCGGCCACCTGGCCTGGGAAGGGATGATCTGCACCCAGCAGCTGGGCAAGTGCAGCGAAGAAGACCGTGCCGCCGTTAAATCCTGGCTGGAAGGCAAGGGGATGGAAGCTGTCGTGGTCACCGAACTGTTCGACCTCTGGTACGGCGAACCCGCCTGATACCAGACTCGCTGTGGCAGGCGAGCCGGTGTCGACTGCCTGCCGCAGTCAGATAGACAAATCCCGCCACTGGCGGGATTTTTGTCAGTGGGGATGGGATCTCCACACCCGCATTAGTCATGGAATTGCTTATGGTGTTGTCATCCGAATTACTGACCAGCATTCTGGAAGAGGTGCGCCCGCTGCTGGGACACGGCAAGGTGGCCGACTATATTCCTGCGCTGGCGCAGGTGCCGGCCGACCGGCTCGGCATTGCGGTCTGTACCGTGGAGGGGGAGCTGTTCACTGCCGGTGACGCCTTCGAACCCTTCTCCATCCAGAGTATCTCCAAGGCCCTGAGCCTGACGCTGGCACTCACCCTCTATCAGGAGGAGGAGATCTGGGCCCGGGTCGGCAAAGAGCCCTCCGGCCAACCTTTCAACTCGCTGGTTCAGCTCGAGTTCGAGCAGGGGATACCCCGCAACCCCTTTATCAACGCCGGCGCTCTGGTGGTCAATGATCTGCTGGAGACCCGCCTCACAGCACCGCGCCAGCGCACCCTGGAGCTGGCTCGCCGCCTCTCCGGCAATCCGGCCATCATGGCGGATCAGGTCGTCGCCCGCTCCGAATATCAGCACTCGGCCCGCAACGCCGCCATCGCCTATCTGATGAAGGCGTATGGCAACTTCGAAAACGAAGTGGACAAGGTGCTGCAGAGCTATTTCAATGCCTGCGCCATCCGCATGAGTTGTGTCGATCTGGCGCGAACCTTTATCTATCTGGCCAACCGCGGCTTGCCGCTTGGCGAAGCAACCCCGCTGCTGCCGGCGCGCACTACCAAGCAGGTCAATGCCCTGCTCGCGACCTGCGGCCTCTATGACGAGGCGGGAGATTTTGCCTACCGGGTTGGCATGCCGGGCAAGTCCGGGGTCGGCGGTGGTATCGTGGCCCTGATCCCGGGAGAATTGTGCGTCTGTGTCTGGTCGCCCGAGCTTAACAAAGCGGGCAATTCGCTGGCAGGGACGGCAGCGCTGGAGTTATTGGCCGAGCGTCTGGGCCGCTCCATTTTTTAACCTTGTTCACTATGAATCGAGAAATCACCATGAAACGACATCTTCGCTTCTTGCAGGCCGCGCTGGCGACCTTGCTGCTCTGGTGTGCCCTGCCCACCTTTGCAGCCGAGTTGCCACCGCTTTCGCTGGCTGATGCCAAGGCCAAACAGGCGGTCATCCTGGATACTCGCGCCAGCTACTTCTATCAGGGGTGGCCCATGGAGGGCGAGAAGCAGGGGGGCCATGTGGCTGGCGCCGAGAACCTCTCTGCCGAGTGGAAATACCGCGATGCGGATTGGCCTGCCGCCCTTGCCACCAAGGGGCTGAAAGCCGATCGCCCGGTTGCACTCTATGGTGCGCCGCGCGAAGTGGCTGAAGTGGCGCGCATGCTGCGCATGCAGGGCATCAAGCAGCTGTTCGAGCTGCAGGGCTGGCAAAGCTCCCCGCGCGAACACCTGGCTCGCTGGCAACAGCTGGTCTATCCGCGCTGGTTGCTCGACCTGCAGGAAGGCCGGCCGGTAGCTGCAGCGCCCAAGGGGGACTGGAAACTGTTTGAAGTGGATTGGGGTTCACCCAAGGCCTATCTGCTGAGCCATATTCCGGGGGCGGGTTATATCGATACCAACCGTCTGGAAGAGGAGCCGCTGTGGAACAAGGTCTCTGACGAGGCGCTTAAACAGCTGCTGCTGGAGAATGGCATCCGCCACGACACCACCGTGATCCTCTACGGTCGCAACACCATGGCGGCTGCCCGCGCTGCGCATCTGATGATGTATGCCGGCGTGGAAGACGTCCGCTTGCTGGACGGCGGCCTTGATGCCTGGTTTATCCAGCACCTGCGCACCGAAACCGGCCTGCCCAACAAATATGAGCCGGTGAAGGATTTTGGCGTGGCCATTCCGGCTCACCCCGAGTACTACACCACTTTGGATCAGGCCAAGACCCTGCTCAAGCAGCCCGATAGCGCGCTGGTCAGCGTACGTACCTGGGACGAGTTTGTCGGCAACACCTCTGGCTACAGCTACATCAAGCCGAAGGGCGATATCCCGGGGGCCAAGTGGGGTCATGGTGGTGTCGATGCCAACAGCATGAGCGACTTCCACAACCCGGACGGTACCATGAAGCCGGCCCGCGAGATCCTCGCCATGTGGGATGAGTGGAACATCGAGCCGACTCAGCAGGCCGCCTTCTACTGCGGTACCGGCTGGCGTGCCTCCGAAGCCTTCTTCTACGCCTGGCTGATGGACTGGAAGCGGATCAGCGTCTACGACGGTGGCTGGTACGAGTGGAGTTCCGATCCCAAGAACCCGACCGTGACCGGCGAGCGCAAACCTGCCAAGTAACGGATAGAGATCGCATAAAAGGCCGGACAGTTGTCCGGCCTTTTTTATTCCGGCGCCTGACTCATCACCGTCATAAAGGCTAACTCACTGATTTTTGACGCAGATCCCGTTCCCGAAATCGATGCAAACGGGGCCATGATGTTGAGCTAGGCTTCACTCATCATCCTCGTGGTGAGGGTGCAGAGGGAGGCAAAAGCGGCGATGAAACAACTGATGATGATCCTGATCTGTGCGCTGGGGCTGGTGGCATGCAGCTCCCAATACATCATGAGCACCAAAGACGGCAAGATGATCACCACCGATAGCAAACCCAAGCTGGACGAGAGCACCGGCATGTATCGCTACTACGATACCGAAGGGCGCGAAGTGATGATCAAGAAGGATGATGTCACCCAGATCATGGAGCGTTGAGCCAGCCATGAGATTACAAGGGCTGCCAGTGGCAGCCCTTGTTGTTTTTAAACCCGTGCAAATTGCCGACATTCGCAGCAAATTACCATCAATTCGCTGCTTTTGGCCGCGGGGTACAGCTTCCATTATGGTTGTTTCACTATCATGACGCTCCATTTTTTATTGGAGGTGTTATGTCCCTGCTCGCTCTCTGGCGTTCCCGTTTTTCCGTTCGTGCCCTGCTGGGAACTCTTCTGCTGGTTGTCGCTACTGCCAGCCATGCCGGTGAAGATCAATTCACCCTCGGCCGCACCATTCTGTTGGGCGCTGGTGATCATGGTGCCACCATTCCCATGGTGATTTGCCGCCAGACCAAATATATCAAGGTGAAGGCTGAGCGTGATTTGACCCTGGATCGAGTCGTCGTCACATATGGCGGTGATCGCACCAAGACGATCTATTTCGATCAGGATATGCGTGGTGATACCGAGACCGGCTGGAAATCCCTTGGCTCGCGCCGCTGTGTAAAAAAAATCGAAGTGTACGGTAATTCCGAGCGCAGCAAGGCCGGCGTGAAAGTATTTGGCCGTAAATAAGCGAAGCGATTTGTCGGTGTGAAAAACCGGATAAAAATAGTGGTGAGCAATGCTCGCCACTATTTTTTTATGGCCTGTTCGGGAGTGAGTTATTTCTTCGGCCGAAATGGCTTGATGACGGTTTCGTCGCACTCCAGATAGGGCCCTTCCATCAGGTCGATGCAGTAGGGAATGGCGGGGAAGACCGCATCCAGACACTCGCGGATCGACTTGGGTTTGCCTGGCAGGTTGACGATCAGGGTATCGTCGCGCAGGCCCGCAGTCTGGCGTGACAGAATGGCGGTCGGTACAAACTTGAGGGATTCGGCCCGCATCAGCTCGCCAAAGCCCGGCATCATGCGATCGCATACCGCTTCGGTCGCTTCCGGGGTGACGTCCCGTTTGGCCGGGCCGGTGCCGCCGGTGGTGACGATGAGGCAGCACTGCTCCTCGTCCGCCAGCCGGATCAGGGTCGCTTCAATCTGATCCTGCTCATCGGGGATCACCTCATAGACGGGCTCCCACTCCGAGGTCAGATAGGCGTTCAGGGTGTCGATGATGGCCTTGCCGGAGAGGTCTTCGTAGATGCCGGCACTGGCGCGATCGCTGACGGTAACGATACCGATTTTTGCCTTGCTCATGGTCTGCTCTTGGATATCCGAAAAAGTGGTAATTAAAATAACATAATCAGTGAGATAAGTTAAATCGCCAGAAAAGCTGAACCTTCCGGACTACGATTATCCAGCGTCGAATGAAGCAAAATATCCAGCAACAATTCATGAATCGGCAATAAAAAACAAATTACATCAGACAAAATTTTATAAGTGGCAGGTGGGCCGGATTATAAAAATAATCGTTTGATCCTTAACAGAATTAAAATAGAGAGAAGCGGCCAATACCAATAATACCCCGAAGGTCGTCATCAGGCAGATTGAACCCTTTATATTGGCATTGTATACAGAGAAAGAGATGCGCGGGGAATGAGTGCGAGATAGAGATGCAGCACAGGCTGTGCTGCCCGTTGGCGTTGCCTGGGAGGGCATATGGAGTTGCCTGATTTTGACACCCTGAAAGAACTGGCTGCGAGTGAACCCTCCCGGCTGGATGCCATTCTGGAGCAGCAGATTGAACAGCTGATGGCTCGGGCCAACCCCGAGCAGCAGCGCCGTTTGCGCGGGCTCCAGTTCAAGATTGACGGTCAGCGCAGGTTGGCAAAAAACAACCTCGACAGTTGTATACGGATTGCCAATATGATGCGGGACTCCTTTTATCTGATGGGCAGTGAAATGCGACAATTTCGCGAGGAGGAGATACCTCCGCCTGAAAACGATGGCAGTGGTAAAATAATCCGGTTGATCGACTATAAACGGCCCAAATAATCTATCGCAATATTTAATATTGAAACTTGATTTGATGGAGAGTGGCAAAATAAGAACCTGCCACTCTCTTTTTATTTGTTATGGATTTTTATGTTGCTGGTGATGAAATTGTGATGAGGTTTTATTTTATTGGACCCAAATAGATTATTCAGGGAGTTGTGATAAGGGTGGATGAATAGCGATAAAAGTTAAGCTAATATGGCCAAAATTTATTGCTACGACTCGAAGGGATTATGAGAAGTATCACACCAAGACGGGTGCTGTCGCGGGAGCAACAGACAGAAATCACCCGCATTATCGTCAAGGTGGGGCAGATGCTGGCCCAGTTTGGTGCCGAGAGCCGGATCATCGAGCAGACCACAGTACGCCTTGGCATGGCGCTGGGTCTGGAGAGCGTCGAGATGGCCATCTCCTCCAGTGCCATCGTGCTCACCAGCCTCTATCAGGGCAGTTGCGTCACTACCACCCGGCGGGTGCGCGAACACGGCATCAACATGCAGGTGGTGTGCGAGATCCAGCGCATCTGCATCATGGCGGAAAAAGAGCTGATCGGTGCCCGTGAAGTGCGCCTGCGACTCGAAGCTATCGTCCCTTTTCATTACCACCCCTGGCTGGTGGTGCCCATGGTGGGGCTTTCCTGCGGTGCTTTCAGCCTGCTGTTTGGCGGTGACTGGCCCATCTTCGTGGTGACCTGTCTCTCTGCTGCGATCGCGATGCGGGTGCGCCAGCTGATGGCCCGCCATCACCACAGTCCGCTTATCAACTTTGCCGTGACCGGCTTTATCGCCACCCTGCTTGCCTCCAGCGCCACCTTTTTTGGCTGGGGCAGTCAGCCCTATCTCGCCATGGCGGCCAGCGTGCTGCTGCTGGTGCCGGGTTTTCCGCTCATCAATGCCGTCTCCGACATGGTGAAGGGCTACTTCAACATGGGGCTGGCACGCTGGGGCACTGCGACCCTGCTCACCATCAGCGCTGCCATTGGCATTATTCTCGCCATGTCGGTGACCGGGATCTGGGGGTGGAAGGTATGATGGATCTGCTCTGGCTACTGGCCAAGGATGCCTTCTGGTCGGCCATTCCGGCAGTCGGGTTCGCCATGTTGTTCAACGTGCCGCCACGAATGCTGAAGTACTGCGCCATGGGTGGTGCGCTGGCCCATAGTCTGCGTACCCTGCTTATCCACTACGGCATGCCTATCGAGTGGGCGACCCTGACCGCATCCACCACCGTGGGCTTTGTCTGCGTCTACTGGTCGCGCCGTTTGCTGGCGCCGCGTCCGGTGTTCAGCGTCGCCTCCATTATCCCGATGATCCCGGGCAGCTACGCCTTCAAGACCATGATCGCGGTGGTGGAGCTCAACATCAACGGCGTGACCATGAACCTGCTCCAGAGCGCGGTGGAGAACGGCCTCAAGGCGCTTTTTATCGTGGGAGCCCTCAGTTTCGGTTTGGCGATCCCCTCTCTGGTCGTGTACCGTAACCGCCCCATAATCTGACGGATGGTGAGAAGCCCAATGAAGATTTCCATGATTGCCGCCATGGCCCACGATCGGGTGATCGGCAAGGACAACCAGATGCCCTGGCACATGCCGGCCGATCTGGCCCACTTCAAGCGGGTCACCCTTGGCAAGCCGGTATTGATGGGGCGCAAAACCTTCGAATCCATCGGTCGTCCGCTACCCGGACGGCGTAATCTGGTGATCAGCCGCAATCCTGGCTATCAGGCCGATGGTATCGAGGTGGTGGGTTCCGTCGAGGTGGCGCTGGCGCTGCTGGCCGACAACGAAGTGGCGGAAGTGATGGTGATCGGGGGCGGGCACCTCTATGCCGAGTTGCTGCCCAAGGCCGATTGCCTCTATCTGACTCGCATTGAGCTAGAGGTGGAAGGGGATACCCGTTTCCCTGCCTTTGCGGATGAGCAGTGGCAGTGTGTCGAGCGTGAAGTTCACCAGGCCGATGAGAAGAACCCGCACCCCTATCGTTTCGAAACCTGGCTGCGCAAGTAACGTCTTATGGCACAAACAACAAGGGCACCTTCGGGTGCCCTTGTTGTTATGGGGTCAGATACCCGACCCGCCATTTTCAGCGCTCTCTTCGTGCAGGCCGCACTCGCGCTTGAGGCCGAAGAATCGGGTCTGCTCCTCGCTCATGCCGGGCTCCCACCTGGTGGTGGTGTGCACGTCGCCCACCGAGAGGTAACCCTGCTCCCACAAGGGGTGGTAGGGGAGGTCGAACTCTTTGAGGTAGTAGTGCACATCCTTGTTGCTCCAGTCGATCACCGGCAGGAACTTGAAGCGGCCGCGCTGGATGGCCAGTACCGGCAATCCTTGGCGGCTGCCCGATTGCTCGCGGCGTAGCCCCGAGAACCAGGTGCGGGCACCCAGCTCCTGCAGGGCGCGCTCCATGGGTTCGACCTTGTTGAGCTGGTTGTAGCGGGTGATCCCCTCCACTCCCTGCTCCCACAGCTTGCCATAACGCGCTTCCTGCCAGGCGGGGGTGAGCACCGCCCGGTAGGTTTGCAGGTTGAGCCCAAGACGCTCGGTCAGTTCATCGATAAAGCGGTAAGTCTCGGGGAAGAGATAACCGGTATCGGTCAGCACCACCGGAATCTGCGGTTGCTCGCGGCTCACCAGATGCAGCATCAGCGCCGCCTGAATGCCAAAGCTTGACGACAGGATATGGCCACCCGGCAGGTTGGCCAGCGCCCAGCGCACCCGCTCGGCAGCACTCATCTGCTCCAGCTCCCGGTTATGGGGAGCCAGTGCCTCAACCTGTTCGTCCCGGGTCAGGGTCAGCAGGTGGTCGAGATCGAGAGTCATGATATCCCCCTCAGGCGGCGTAGAAGTCGATGGCCGAGTTGACCACTGGTGCGACGATACCGACGCGGATGACGAAGTCGCCAAACCCTTCGCCCGGTTCGCGCTCTCTGGCCCAGCGGCCGATCAGGGCGTCCAGCTCAGCCAGGATCTGCGGCTCTGTGATGTTCTCCCGGTACATGCGCGGAATGCGCGTACCTTCGAGGTTGCCGCCCAGATGGAGGTTGTAGCGGCCGGGCGCCTTGCCCACCAGACCCACCTCCGCCAGCATGGCGCGGCCGCAGCCGTTGGGGCAGCCGGTGACCCGGAATACGATGGCATCGTTCGCCAGCTCGTGCCTGGCCAGCAGTCCTTCAAGTTCGGTGACGAAGGCGGGCAGCATGCGCTCCGCCTCGGCCATCGCCAGCGGGCAGGTAGGCAGGGCCACGCAGGCCATCGACTGCTTGCGCTGCTCGCTAACGCCGTCATCCAGCAGGCCGTACTGGCGTGCCAGCCCTTCGATACGGGCCTTCTCGGCAGCCGGGACGCCCGCGATGATCAGGTTCTGGTTGGCGGTCAGGCGAAAATCCCCCTGATGTACCTTGGCGATCTCCAGCATGCCGGTCTTGAGCGGCTTGCCCGGGAAGTCCAGCAGGCGGCCATTCTCGATAAACAGGGTGAGGTGGTGCTTGCCGTCGATCCCCTCGACCCAACCGAAGCGATCGCCACGGCTGGTGAATTCGTAGGGACGCACCTCGCCAAACTGGATGCCGGCGCGGCTCTCCACCTCGGCCTTGAAGGCTTCGACGCCAACACGTTCGAGGGTGTACTTGGTCTTGGCGTTCTTGCGATTGACCCGGTTGCCCCAGTCGCGCTGGGTGCTGACCACAGCGGCCGCCACCTCCAGCACGTGGGAGAGCGGAATAAAGCCAAAGTCGCTCGCCTTGCGCGGGTAGGTGCTGGTGTCGCCGTGGGTCATGGCCAGCCCGCCGCCCACCAGCACGTTGAAGCCTACCAGCTTGCCGTGTTCGGCAATCGCCACGAAGTTGAGATCGTTGGCATGGATATCCACGTCGTTATGAGGCGGGATCACCACAGTGGTCTTGAACTTGCGCGGCAGGTAGTTGGAGCCCAGGATCGGCTCCTCATCCTGCCCCAGTTTTTCACCGTCCAGCCAGATCTCCACGTAGGCACGGGTTTTGGGCAGCAGGTGCTCGGAGATCTTCTTGGCCCACTCGTAGGCCTCCTGATGCAACTCGGACTCCACCGGGTTACTGGTGCAGAGCACGTTGCGGTTCACGTCGCCCGCAGTGGCGATGGAATCGATGTCGGTGCTGTTGAGAGTCTGGTGCATCAGCTTGATGTCGCGCTTCAATACGCCGTGAAACTGGAAGGTCTGCCGGGTGGTGAGACGGATGCTGCCGTAGAGGGTGTTCTCTTCGGCGAACTTGTCGATCACCTGCCACTGAGCCGGAGTAATGATGCCGCCGGGCAGACGGGCACGCAGCATGACGTTGTGCAGTGGCTCCAGCTTTTGCGCCGCGCGCTCCGGGCGGATATCGCGGTCATCCTGCTGGTACATGCCGTGGAAGCGGATCAGCTGGAAGTTGTCTCCATTGAAGCCGCCGGTGAGCGGATCCTGCAGATCCTGCTCTATGGTGCCGCGCAGAAAGTTGCTTTCGCGTTTCAGACGTTCGTTGTCGGCCAGCGGTCCTTCGACCGACCCCGCTTTTGGGTGAGAAAGAGGTTGTTTGCTCATCAATAGACATCCCTTTGATAACGTTTGGCACGACGCAATTCGCTCAAATACTCTTCTGCTTCCTCACGGCTCTTGTGGCCATGTTCGGCAATCACATCCAGCAGGGCCTCCTGCACATCCTTGGCCATCCTGTTGGCGTCACCACACACATAGAAGTGAGCGCCTGCTTCCAGCCACTGATAGAGCTCCAGGCCCGCTTCGCGCAGGCGGTCCTGCACATAGATCTTGTGGGCCTGATCCCGGCTGAAGGCCAGCGAGATCTTCGAACGCAAGCCCGATTTCACATAACGCTGCCACTCCACCTGATAGAGGAAATCCTGGGTAAAGTGCGGATTGCCGAAGAAGAGCCAGTTCTTGCCTGAGGCACCGATGGCTTCCCGCTCCTGCATAAAGGCGCGGAACGGGGCGATGCCGGTACCCGGGCCCACCATGATGACGGGGGTGTCGGGATTGGCGGGCAGGCGGAAGTTGTCGTTGTGCTCGACAAACACCCGTACCTCGGCGCCCTCTTCAAGGCGATCAGCGAGGAACGAAGAGGCGCCGCCACTGCGCACCGTGCCGTCCTCTTGCGGATAGCGCACCACCCCGACGGTCAGGTGCACCTCCTCTTCCACTTCGTGCTGGCTTGATGCGATGGAGTAGAGGCGCGGGGTGAGGGGGCGCAGCAGGCCGATGAGCTGCTCGGCCGTGAGGTCGGTCGGGAAGCGCTTCAGTACATCCACAATCTGGGCTGAAGCGACCAGCCCATTGACCTGAACCTTGTCGCCGGCCAGATCTTTCAGCGCTGCATTGCCTGCTATCTCGGCAAGGCCTGTGATAAAGCCGCCGTGCAACCGGGTCAGTTCGAAGTGACCGGTCAGGGCTGCACGCAAGGTGCCGTGGGCCGTGGCTTCATCGCCGGAGAGGCCGGTCAGGGCCTGCACTTCACTAACCAGTTCGGCATCGTTGTCGAACCAGACGCCGAGGGCATCCCCCGGTTGGTAGCTGAGGCCAGACTCTTCAAGGTTGATCTCGATGTGGCGGATATCCTTGGTGGAATCCCGGCCGGTGATCTTCTGATTGACCGACAGGCGGGCAGGGAAGGGGTTCTCCTTGCTGTAGTGGCTCAGGCCAACCGCCTGCTGCACCGCGTTGGCCACGCTGCTGCTTGCCGCTCCGGTGGAGAGGGTCGCGGCAATGGCATTGATGGCCTGCTCGCCCCACGCCTTGGCTGCATCCTGATAATCCACATCGAGGCTGGCGAGTTCGTGAATGCGCTCGGCCCCCGCTTTGGCGAGGAAGTCGTCAAAATCTTTGCCGGTCTGGCAGAAAAATTCGTAGGAGCTGTCACCCAGCCCCAGCACGGCGAACTTGAGGCCCTCGAGTTTGCCTATCTTGCCTTTCTTCAGCTGGTCGTGGAGGTCGACGGCGCTCTCCGGCGGTTCACCCTCCCCGTAAGTGCTCACTACCACCAGCAGGTGGCTCTCTTTCTTGAGCTGCTTGGGTTTGTAGTCTGCCATCGACGTGAAGGTAACGGGTAGGCCACGGGCCTCTGCCTGCACCTTGATGGCACTGGCGACACCTTTGGCGTTGCCGGTCTGCGAGCCGTAGAGAATGGTCAGGCTGCCACTGGGCGCAGACACAGCCGCGCCGGTCACGGCAGGCTGCAAGCCGCTCTGGGAGAGCCCGTAGAGATAACCGCTCACCCAGGCAAGCTGCTGGGTATTGAGGGTGGCGAGCGCCTGGCTTAGCTGGCGTTGCTGCTCGTCGGAGAGGGGCGTCAGGTTGATCAGGGAGTCCTTCAATTGCATCACACACGTCTTCCATGGTCTGAGTTGTGGTCAGGTTAAGGGGTGTGATGGATAGCAACAAAGAATAAAAATATAACCTTTATTTCATTATTGCATTTAGAAAGGTATGCAGTGGCAAACGGGATAAAAAACGCCCCGCAGTTGCAGGGCGTTTTCAAGCTATCGCGCTCGGGATGGATCCCGGTGGGCATAAACCTTACTTCTGCGGACGCAGAGCCGGGAACAGGATGACGTCGCGGATGGTGTGGCTGTTGGTGAACAGCATTACCAGACGGTCGATACCGATACCCTGACCGGCAGTCGGCGGCAGGCCGTGTTCCAGCGCGGTCACGAAGTCGGCGTCGTAGAACATGGCTTCGTCATCGCCAGCGGCTTTCTGGTCAACCTGAGCCTGGAAGCGCTCGGCCTGATCTTCTGCATCGTTCAGCTCGGAGAAGCCGTTGGCCAGCTCGCGGCCACCGATGAAGAATTCGAAGCGGTCGGTCACGTCCGGGTTCACGTCGTTGCGGCGGGCCAGCGGAGAGACGGCAGCCGGGTACTCGGTGATGAAGGTCGGTTGCAGCAGCATGTGTTCAACGGTCTCTTCGAAGATCGCGGTGATCACGTGGCCCAATTCCCAGCTCTTCATCAGCTCGATCTTCAGGCGCTTGGCGACGGCAGTCGCCTTCTCCAGAGTGGCCAGATCGTCACGGGTGACATCCGGGTTGTACTTCAGGATGGAGTCAACCATGGAGAGGCGCTGGAACGGCTGACCGAAATCGATGGTCAGACCCTCTTCACCCTCTTTGGCGTAACGGATCTTGGTGTCGCCCAGAATGTCCTGTGCCAGAGTGCGCAGCATCTCTTCGGTCAGGTCCATCAGGTCGATGTAGTCGGCGTAGGCCATATAGAACTCGAGCATGGTGAACTCGGGGTTATGGCGAACGGAGATACCTTCGTTACGGAAGTTGCGGTTGATCTCGTAGACACGCTCGAAACCACCAACCACCAGACGCTTCAGATAGAGTTCCGGAGCGATACGCAGGTACATGTCGATGTCCAGCGCATTGTGGTGAGTGATGAACGGACGGGCAGAAGCACCACCCGGGATGACCTGCATCATCGGGGTTTCCACTTCCATGAAACGCTTGTCGTTCAGGAACTTGCGGATACCTGCAACCACTTTGGTACGGGTTACGAAGGTCTTGCGGGACTCTTCGTTGGCGATCAGGTCCAGATAACGCTGACGGCAGCGAGCTTCCTGGTCGGTCAGACCCTTGTGCTTCTCGGGCAGCGGACGCAGCGCCTTGGTCAGCAGACGGATGTCGGAGACATGGATGGAGAGTTCACCGGTCTGGGTCTTGAACAGAGTACCTTCGACACCCACGATGTCGCCCAGATCCCACTTCTTGAACTGCTCGTTGTAGAAACCTTCCGGCAGGTCGTCGCGAGTGACGTAGACCTGGATCTTGCCGGCCATGTCCTGCAGGGTGGCGAAAGAAGCCTTGCCCATGATCCGGCGGGTCATGATACGACCGGCAATCTTCACCCGTTTACCCAGGCTCGTCAGCTCCTCGGCGCTCTTGTCGCCAAACTCTGCCTGCAGATCGCCGGAGAGGCTGTCACGACGGAAGTCGTTGGGGAAAGGATTGCCCTGGGCGCGCAGGGCGGCCAGCTTGGAACGACGCTCAGTCATCTCGTTGTTGAGTTCGAGTGTTTGATCGACTTCCGGAGTGATGGTTTGTTCAGACATGGTGATTCCTGCTTGTTTACAGACCTGATTTCAGGCTGGCTTCGATAAACTTGTCCAAGTCACCGTCGAGCACCGATTGGGTATTACGGGTTTCGACGCCGGTGCGCAGATCCTTGATACGGGAGTCATCCAGCACATAGGAACGGATCTGGCTGCCCCATCCGATATCGGACTTGGTCTCTTCCAGGGCTTGTTTTTCGGCATTCTGCTTCTGAATTTCCAGCTCGTAGAGCTTGGCTTTCAGCTGCTTCATACACTGGTCTTTGTTTTTGTGCTGGGATCGGTCGTTCTGGCACTGTACCACGACACCGGTCGGAACGTGGGTAATACGCACCGCGGATTCGGTACGGTTAACGTGCTGACCACCGGCACCGGAGGCGCGGTAGACGTCGATACGCAGGTCGGCGGGGTTGATATCGATTTCGATATCGTCGTCGATTTCCGGGTAAACGAACACAGAACAGAAAGAGGTGTGACGGCGGCCGCCCGAGTCGAACGGGGACTTGCGTACCAGACGGTGCACGCCGGTTTCAGTACGCAGCCAGCCGAAGGCATATTCGCCGGTGAACTTGATGGTGGCGGACTTGATGCCGGCCACGTCGCCCTCGGAGCATTCAATCAGCTCGGGCTTGTAACCGTGGGCATCGCCCCAGCGCAGGTACATGCGCAGCACCATGTTGGCCCAATCCTGCGCTTCGGTACCACCGGAGCCGGATTGAATATCGATATAGCAGTCGGAGCCGTCGTGCAGGCCGGAGAACATGCGGCGGAACTCGAGATCCACCAGCTTGGCTTCCAGTTGCTCGGATTCGGCGATGGCTTCGTTGAAGGTCTCTTCGTCTTCCCCTTCCACGGCCAGGCTGACCAGCATCTCGACGTCATCCACGCCCTGGGTCAGGGTGTCGATGGTGCCGACTACGTTTTCCAGCGCTACGCGCTCTTTGCCCAGCGCCTGTGCGCGCTCGGGTTCATTCCATACATCCGGCTGTTCCAGCTCGGCATTGACCTCTTCCAGACGCTCTTTCTTGGCGTCATAGTCAAAGGTACCCCCTAAGAAGCTCGGTCCGCTCAGACAGCTCCTTAAGTTTATTTAAAACGGGATTAACTTCGAACATCGTGAAAACTCTCAGGATCGATGTGATTTGAAAACGGGTCATTCTAGCCAATTGTGGAAGGAATAAACAGGGTTGCCTGAGTTTACGCGCGCCAGGTGAGCAATTTCTGATGCAGTTTTCCGCGCATCGGGAGAAAATATCGCCCGTCGATCCATTTTCCTGTTCAGTTTTGGAGCAGGGGGTCGCTAATGACTACTAGCGTTCGGTGTACATACGACATAACTGCTTCCTAACCTCAAATAAGAAGAACAGATGATGAAAAACCTATCACTCAAACAGAAGATACTGTTGTCGGTGGTGATTGCCCTTTCGTTGGTGATCCTGATGCTCTCCTGGCAGAGCTATAGCAGCCAGAAAAACCTGTTGCTGCAGGGCAGCCAGGAGCAGGTTCAGCGCCTTGGCAGCCAGCAGGCCACCAGCGTCAGCGACTGGCTCGCAGCCCGTCGCGACGTCATTCAGGCGCTGGGCAGCAAGGCGGGAGCCGAGCCCCTCAACGCCCTGCAACAGGCACAGGTTTCCGGCCGCTTCCAGCTCACCTATTTTGGCGAGAGCAGCGGCAAGATGAACGACTCCGACCCCTCCATCAACCGCAGTGGCTATGACCCGCGCTCCCGTGGCTGGTATCAGGAAGCCATGGCCAAGGGTGGTCTCATCGTGACCAAACCCTATCTGGATGTAGCCTACAACATCATGGTAGTGACTCTGGCCCAGCCGGTTTCTGGCGGCGTAGTGGGGGGCGACCTTTCCATCGCCTCGCTGGTGGAAGACGTCACCAAGATGAAACTGCCAGCTGACGGTTTTGCCATCATGATGCACAAGGATGGTACCGTCATCGCCTACAAGGATGCCGCCAAGGCGATGAAGCCGGCCACCGAGATCGACAATGATCTGACCAATGCCCTGATCGATCAGAGCAAGGCGAGCCAGGGGCTGGTGCCTGCCTACTTCGAAAACGAAGGGCGTGACAAGCTGCTTTGGGCGACCGACATCCCCGATACCGACTGGGAGCTGGTTCTGGTGCTGGACAAGGATACCCTTGAGGCGCCGCTCTCCTCCCTGCTGATGACCCAGCTCGGTCTGGCGCTGCTGGTGCTGGTGGGCAGCATCCTCGCCATCTCCTGGCTGGTCAGCATGCTGCTTGGCCCGCTCAGCAAGGTATCCCAGGCTCTGGCTCGCATCGCCGATGGTAACGGCGATCTGACCCAGCGCATCAAGATCGACGCCAACGATGAAGTGGGTCAGCTGGCCAACAGCTTCAACCGCTTCGTCGGCAGCCAGCACCAGCTGATCGCCAATATCCGCCAGCTCGCCAATGAGCTGAACGCCGATGCCGAGCGCAGTCTGGTGACCAACCAGGCCGCCGTGGACGAGCTGCAGCGTCAACAGCAGGAGGTGACCATGGTCGCCACTGCGGTCACCGAGATGGCGAGCGCCACCATGGAGATCGCCGGTAACGCCGAAAACACCGCCGCCGCCGCCCAGCAATCGACCATGAGCAGCGAGCAGGGCAAGAAGCTGGTGCACAAGACTCGTGCCTCCATCAACAATCTGGCGCAAGAGGTGGGGCAGGCCACCGAGGTTATCGGCGAGCTGAGCCGTCATGCTCAGGCCATCTCCGGTATTCTCTCCACCATTCAGGGCATTGCCGAGCAGACCAACCTGCTGGCACTGAACGCCGCCATCGAAGCGGCTCGCGCCGGTGAGCAGGGCCGCGGCTTTGCCGTGGTGGCCGATGAGGTGCGGGTGCTCTCCAAGCGTACCCAGGACTCCACCCAGGAGATCCACGCCACCATCGAGACCCTGCAGCAGACCACTGCCCGTGCGGTAAGCCTGATGCAGACCAGTCAGGGGCTGGCGGACAACAGCGTACAGGATGCAGATGCCGCCGCCGCTGCGCTGGAGGAGATCACCCAGGCCGTATCGCTCATCTCCGACATGGCTGGCCAGATCGCCACCGCTGCCGAGGAGCAGACTCAGGTGACCGGCGAGATCACCCAGAACACCACCGCCATCAAGGATGTGAGTGACGAGATCACCGCCGCCGCGATGCGCGATCTGGATCAGGCAGAGAGCCTCAAGGGGCGGGCGACCGACCTCAACAAGCAGGTCTCGACCTTTATCCTGTAAGTTCTGAAGCGCGGCGAGCACGGCCGCCCGAGAAAGCCCCGCACTCTGCCGAGTGCGGGGCTTTTTATTTATCTATCTCGCAGGAATGACCGAACTAGTGAGGTGCAGAAAGAGTGACGAGTTGAGGTCGCCCGCATGTAGAAATGGCAGAGCCCACCAAAGGTGGGCTCTGTTCTTATACGTCTGACAGGAAGGGGGATTAGAGGAATGGCATCGCCATAAACAGCTTGATCACCATGGCGTTGATGATGTCGATAAAGAAGGCGCCCACCATGGGCACCACCAGAAACGCCAGGTGGGAGGGGCCGAAGCGCTGGGTGATGGCCTGCATGTTGGCTATCGCGGTCGGGGTGGCACCGAGGCCAAAGCCGCAGTGACCCGCCGCCAGCACGGCTGCATCGTAATTTTTGCCCATGACCCGGAAGGTGACGAAGATGGCGTAGAGCGCCATCGCCACGGTTTGGGCGGCCAGCAGGATGAAGATGGGCAGCGCCAGGCTGGCCAGATCCCACAGTTTCAGGCTCATCAGTGCCATCGCCAGGAACAGCGACAGACTGACGTTGCCCAGCAGCGATACTTCGCGATCGCTTACTTCATGCCAGTTGAAGAGGGTGAGCAGGTTGCGCAGCAATACGCCGACAAACAGCACGCAGACGAAGATGGGCAGCTCCAGCGCACTCCCCTTGAGGTAGGCGGAGAGCAGCTCGCCCCCTTTCAGGCTGATGGCGATGAGGGCCAGGGTCTCGATCAGGCTGAAGGTGGTCAGCGGGCGCTCCATATCGGGCATCTCGAAGCCTTGCGGCGCGTCGTCGCGGTTGTGCTCCTCGCCGGGCACTTCCACTTTTTTGACCAGATAGCGGGCTACCGGGCCACCGATCAGACCACCCAGCACCAGACCAAAGGTAGCGCAGGCGATGGCCAGCTCGGCGGCGGACTGCACCCCGTACTTCTCGGAGAAGGTGGCACTCCAGGCCGCGCCGGTACCGTGACCGCCGGAGAGGGTGATGGAGCCGGCCAGCAGCCCCATGTGGGGATCAAGGCCCAGCATGGTGGCCAGCGTAACCCCCAGACTGTTCTGCACCAGCAGCAGGCCGGTGACCACCATCAGGAAGGTGACCACCGCCTTGCCGCCGCGTTTCAGGCTGGCGAGATCGGCAGAGAGACCGATGGAGGCGAAAAATGCCAGCATCAGCGGGGTTTGCAGGCTGGTATCAAATTGCAGCTCCAGCTGCATGGTAGAGCGCAGCAGCAGCAGGATCAGGGCAACGACCAGACCGCCTGCGACCGGTTTGGGGATGTTGAAGGTGCGCAGCAGTCCGACACGGGTGACCAGCATGCGGCCAAGCAGCAGGACCAGAGTGGCAGCGACCAGGGTGGCGTAGGAATCAAGTTGTAACATTCAATACTCCCATGTTGATTGGCTGTGCCTTCGGGGTGAAGACTCACAGATTCAGCCGGGATAAAAACAGTGTGGCTTATGTGCCAGCAAAGAAGGGGAAACATCTCCCCGCCCCAGCAAATATGGGGCATGTGCGGGCCTGAAATGCTCAGGCATCCAGATGAGATTTTAGTAAAATCCGGCGGATTGTAGCAAAAAGCATCGTTTAATTCCATCTTTGTCGTATTAATGCTCGTTTTAGTGTCTTATTGTGAAATTTAACACCATTGAGGTATGGCAACTAAACGCCGAAAAGGCGCAGAGAACGGCTGTCATTTGAGGCGTCAGTCTCTATAATTCGCCGGTTTCCAGCCCGCGGCGGAAACGGACGGGATCCGAGCAGTTGGTTCGCCCCGCATGGTTTATCATTCGCGGGTTTTCGGCCCACAGAGAGGAGAGGGTGTGAAGAAGTCCATCTACATCGCCTACACAGGCGGCACCATAGGGATGCAGCGTTCCGACCACGGTTATGTGCCGATGGCGGGCTTTATGGAAGACTGTCTGGCGCGGATGCCCGAGTTCCATCGTCCCGAGATGCCGGATTACCATATCCACGAATATGCCCCTCTCATCGACTCCTCCGACATGACCCCGGCGGACTGGCAGCGCATCGCCGAGGATATTCGCGACAACTACGACAAGTACGACGGTTTCGTCATTTTGCACGGCACCGACACCATGTCGTTCACCGCCTCGGCGCTCTCCTTCATGCTGGAAGATCTGCACAAACCGGTCATCATCACCGGCTCCCAGATCCCGCTGGCCGAGCTGCGCTCCGACGGTCAGCAGAACCTGCTCAACGCCCTCTATATCGCGGCCAACTACCCGATCCACGAGGTGACGCTGTTCTTCAACAATCAGCTCTATCGCGGCAACCGCAGCAAGAAGGTGCACGCCGATGGTTTCCACGCCTTCGATTCGCCCAACTATCCGCCGCTGCTCAACGCCGGGATCGCCATCTCGCTGGAAGCGGGCGAGCTGGGCGTGCCCTCCGAGCGGCCGCTGGTGCTGCACGACATCACCCCACAGCCCATCGGCGTGGTGACCCTCTATCCGGGGATCTCCAGCGAGGTGATCGCCAACATCCTGCAACAGCCGGTGAAGGCGCTGATCCTGCTCTCGTTCGGGGTCGGCAATGCGCCGCAGAACCCGGCCATGCTGGCGCTGCTCTCCGAGGCATCGGCCCGCGGCGTTATCATCGTCAACCTGAGCCAGTGCCTGCACGGCAAGGTCAATATGGGGGGCTATGCCACTGGCAACGCCCTGTCGCGGGCCGGGGTGATCTCGGGCTTTGACATGACCGCCGAAGCGGCGCTCACCAAGCTCCACTTCCTGCTGAGTCAGGACTTGCCATCCCACCGCATTCGCGAGTTGATGCAGCAGTCCCTGCGCGGGGAGCTGACACCCTGAGCGTTGCGGCCCTCACCCTAACCCTCTCCCGGCGGGAGAGGGGATAGATCGAGGTGCTGTTGGCCACGAGGCTGCCATAAAGATCGCCGACAGGTGGCCAGTTCACTGTGCGCAGGTGCGAGCCTGCACCCTTCTCCCCTGGCGGGAGAAGGGCTGGGGATGAGGGGGATGAGTCATCCGGCATCGATAGGAAAAAGAGGGGAGCCATGATGGCTCCCCTCTCTGTTCTGGCCGCCGCGAGCGGCCTGCCGGGTCAGGCTCAGTGGTTGAGGTCGACCCGAACTATCTCTTCCTCATCGCGATACTGACGCTTGAGCTCGCTCTTGCTCTTCATCACGATCTCGCCGTCGCGGCCGATGTTCATGTGCTCCGGGTTGTCGAGGTGCATCGCCTGCCAGGCCATCACGGCTTGCAGCGACGTGGCCTTCTGCTCGTCGGTGAGGGGCTTGCCATCGGGCCACTTGCCCAGCTCGACTGCGGTCTTGAGCCGCTCGTACACCTCTGCGGGCATCTGCCTGATTGCTTGCAAAAACTCACCCTGTTGAAACGACATCCGGCCTTCTCCTTGCACATTGAGCCATGACGAATCGGGATCAGGCAGGCAGATCCTGGCGGACTACGCCAGCCATCTGCTCCATCACCCGCACTACCTGACAACTGTACCCGAACTCGTTGTCATACCATACGTAGAGCACACAGTGATCCCCCTCGGCGATGGTCGCCTGGGAGTCGACGATGCCCGCATAACGGGAACCCACCATGTCGGAGGAGACCAGCTCGGTGCTGGCGCTGAAGTCGATCTGGCGATGCAGGGCCGAGCTTAGCGCCATCTGTTGCAGATAGGCGTTGAGGCTCTCCCGATCGGTGGCCTGCTCCAGCGACAGATTGATGATGGCCAGCGAGACGTTGGGGGTCGGCACCCGGATGGCGTTGCCGGTCAGCTTGCCCTTGAGTTCCGGCAGCGCCTTGGCCACGGCCTTGGCGGCGCCGGTGCTGGTCATCACCATGTTGAGGGCGGCGCTGCGACCGCGGCGCTCGCCTTTGTGATAGTTGTCGATGAGGTTCTGATCGTTGGTGTAGGAGTGGACCGTCTCCACGTGGCCGTGGCGGATGCCGTACCGCTCCTGCATCACCTTGAGCACCGGGGTGATGGCGTTGGTGGTGCAGGAGGCGGCGGAGATGATCCTGTCATCCGGCCCGATCACCTCGTGATTGACGCCGAACACCACGTTCTTCATCTCGCCCTTGCCGGGAGCGGTCAGCAGCACCTTGCCGGCACCGCGCGCTTTCAGGTGCTCGGAGAGGCCCGCCTCGTCACGCCAGACCCCGGTGTTGTCGACGATCAGCGCATCGTGAATGCCGTAGGCGGTGTAGTCGATGTCGGCCGGGCTGTTGGCGTAGATCACCTGAATGAAGGTGCCGTTGGCTATGATGGCGCTGCGCTCCGCATCCACCTCGATGGAACCGTTGAAGGGGCCGTGCACCGAGTCGCGGCGCAGCAGGCTGGCACGTTTCTCCAGATCCCCGTCGCGACCGCCACGTACCACGATGGCGCGCAGCCGCAGCGGATTGGCGGCGCCGGTGCGCTCGATGAGCAATCGGGCCAGCAGGCGGCCGATGCGGCCAAAGCCGTAGAGCACCACGTCGGTCGGCTGCGGCATCTGGCTGCGGCCAAGGGCTGGTGCCAGTCGCGCTTGCAGATAGTCCTCGATCCCCGCCTCATCCTGATGATCCTGCCAGTAACCGACCGCCAGCTTGCCAAGGTCTACCTCGGCGGCGGTGGGTTTGAGGGCAACGATAGCCTGGAGCAGGGGGAAGCTTTGCTGGATGGGGAGGGGAGCGCCCTGGTGGCGGCGAACGACCCGGTGGGCCTTGAGGATATCGATGGTGGAGGCGTTTTGCAGCGGGCGGCCGTAGAGGGTGATCTCGACCCCTTGTTGTCGGTAGAGGCGACCAATCAAGGGCTGCATGGCTTCGGCGAGCTCCTGGCTCTCCTGCCACGTTTGCAGATAGTGCTCGTGGGTCATTGACCAGATCCTTTATTTCACGTTGTTGGTGCAAATAGAAAATTCGTCGAATGCAGATCAGTGTAGGGGTGTCGATTTCGTTATAGTATTCTGCAATCGCGGCCTTATACGGCGCGCGCATTGTAATGGATATGTAACCGGTTTGCTAGCCGAAGGTGGCCACATAAGAATCCAGTTGTTGCCAGTCACTGTTATCAACCAGATGTGAGCCATGATCCCCACAGCCCTGCGACAACCGCTCTTTATCCTCTCGGCCGGCCTTGCCGTCGCCGGTTGCGATAACGATCGGCTCCACACCATCTGCAGCAATCACCCCGAGCTCTGTCAGGATCTGGTGGACGACGGCTGGTGCCGCTACGAGCGCACCGATGTCATCCGCAGCCGCTTCTATCTGCAAGAGGAGCAGAGCGATCGCCGCAGCTACGAGCTGATGCGCAGTCTGGAGCGTTACATCAAGTGCGCCGAGCACTCCACCAACATCGAGTACAAGCGGGCCCGCGAGCAGAAGAGTCCGCGGGTAGAGGGGATGCTGGCCGCCGGCGATCAGCTGGCCCGGCTCGATGCGGCGACCCGCAACTCGCAGGATCCCTACCTGCTGCTCTGGCACTGGACCAACAACAGTGACGAGCGGGCTCGCCAGCAGTTTCTGGCGCAGGAGGGGAACAAGGGGCTGGAAGAGCCCGACCTGCAGCTGGTGCTGGCCGGTATCTATGCCAAGAGCGAGCCGGACAAGGCCATTGCCATCCTGCACCATGGCCTCTCCCTCTATCGCGAGGGGGAGCAGATCAACAGCCGTCTGCTCACCTCCCTCAGCACCCTCTACCTGGGCCAGAAGCAGTATGAGCAGGCCTATCTGTGGGGCAAGGTGAGCGAAGCCTTCCCGAACAACCCCGAGGTCTCCGCCAAGCGTTTTGGCCTCTACTACAGCCTGAGCAAGCCCCGTCAGGATGCCCTCGATGCCCAGGCGGCCGAGATCGTCCGGCAACTGCAAGGCGGCAGCTACCGACCCTGAGGAGATGATGAGCAACCCATCCGGGGCCAGCGTCTGGCCCGAGCCCTTCGACCTCTCGTTTGTGCATGGCGAGATAACCACCGATGGCCGCACCCTGGAGCGCCTCACGGTGCGCGCCGTGGTGCTGCGCGGCGACGAGCTGCTGCTGGTTCACTCCCGGGTCAACGGCGATCTGATGTTCCCCGGTGGCGGCATCGAGGCGGGGGAGAGCCACCATGTGGCCCTGGCCCGCGAGCTGCTGGAGGAGTGTGGTGCCGAGCTGCTGGACGTTGGCACCCTGCTTGGCGAGACCCGCGAGTATCGCGCCGCCCGTGAGCTGGGGTTCGATGCCTACTGCATCCGCTCGCTCTACTATCTGTGCCGGATTGGCGAGCAGCTGGTGGCGCCGCAGCCGCAACCCTACGAGATCCGGCTTGGCTTTGTGCCGGGCTGGTTTGCGATCGATGAGGCGCTGCAGACCAACAAGACCCAGCTGGCGGGGCCATGCCCCCAGTGGACGGCGCGGGAGACCCGGGTGCTGGCCCAGTTGCAGCGCTGGCATCAGCAGGGGCGCTTCGAGGAGGAGTGACCATCAGGAGTGACAAGGGGGCGCTATGCCTCTCTTTGTCGTTTATATCGGGGGTGGCATCGCGCCTCGCCTGCTCGTATAGCGGACGGTTTCACGGCTCAGATTGTTGCAAATAAATCGGTTTGAATTTTCTATTTGTTGCACTGGCGAGACAATTTGCCTTGCCGATGCGTCCGGCTTGCCGACCATGCTGGCCAGCAGAGGCGTCCGATCTGCCGCCGTAATCAGCATAAACAGATGAATGCGGGGGAGGGGCGTCGGCGGTCTTGATAGTGCAGCATCAGCCAGCCCAGAGATGAACCATAAAAAGAGCTGAGCCATAAAAAAGAGCGCCTCGGGGCGCTCTTTTTGTTGCTGCTGGCGAAAGGAGGGGTTGTTTGGCCCCTCTACGCTGCGAGGTTATTTGACCTCTTCGCCCTTGGCTTGCAGATCCGCGTGGTAGGAGGAGCGCACGAAGGGGCCGCAGGCGGCGTGGGTAAAGCCCAGCTCCATGGCGACATCTTTCAGCTCGTCGAACTCTGCGGGCGGCACGTAGCGCTTCACCGGCAGGTGGTGGCGGCTCGGCTGCAGATACTGGCCCAGAGTCAGCATGTTGACGCCATGGGCGCGCAGATCTTTAAGCACCTCGACGATCTCTTCGTTGGTCTCGCCAAGGCCCATCATCAGACCGGACTTGGTCGGTACGTGGGGGTGCATCTCCTTGATGCGGCGCAGCAGCTCCAGCGACCACTTGTAGTCGGCACCCGGGCGGGCAACGCGGTACATGCGCGGCGCGGTTTCCAGGTTGTGGTTGAAGACATCCGGCGGGGTCTCGCGGAACACCTCAAGGGCCTGCTCCATCCGGCCGCGGAAGTCCGGGGTCAGGATCTCGATGCGGGTCTGCGGGCTGTGCTCGCGGATCTCGCGGATGCAGTCGGCGAAGTGCTGGGCACCGCCGTCGCGCAGATCGTCGCGGTCCACCGAGGTGATCACCACGTACTTGAGGTTCATCTCCTTGATGGTCAGCGCCAGCTTCTTCGGCTCTTCCGGATCGAGGGGGAGTGGACGGCCGTGGGCCACGTCGCAGAAGGGGCAGCGACGGGTGCAGATGGCACCCATGATCATGAAGGTGGCGGTGCCATGGTTGAAGCACTCCGCCAGATTGGGACAGGAGGCCTCTTCACATACCGAGTGCAGCTTGTTCTTGCGCAGGGTGCTCTTGATGTGCTCGATCTTCTGGCTGGAGGGAGGCAGCTTGATCCGCATCCAGTCCGGCTTGCGAAGAAGTTCCTCGTTGGGATCCGGCATGAATTTCACCGGGATCAGGGCCATCTTGTCGCCATCGCGCAGCTTGACGCCCGGCTCCATACGAACGGGTTTGCTCATGATTCACTCTCGGTGTTTGTTATTGTTTGATAGCCAATCAGGCGGGCCAGCTCGGCCACCAGAATGGATTGCGCCTCGGCCACGCTTTGCGGGCCGCCCAGGGCGCTGGTCTGGGTCATGGCCATGCCCGCATAGCCGCACGGATTGATGTGCAGGAAGGGGGTCATGTCCATGTTGACGTTGAGGGCCAGCCCGTGGAACGAGCACCCCTTGCGGATGCGCAGGCCGAGCGAGGCCAGCTTGGCCTCCATGCCGAGGTCGTTTTTCACATAGACCCCAGGGGCATCGGCCTTGGCGTAGGCCGCGATATCGCTTTTTGCCAGGGTGTTGATGATGGCCGTCTCCAGCGCAGTCACCAGCTCGCGCACCGAAAACTTGCAGCGGCGTACATCCACCAGCACGTAGAGCACCAGCTGGCCCGGGCCGTGATAGGTCACCTGACCGCCGCGATCGCTCTGCACCACCGGGATATTGCCCGGGTTGAGCAGGTGTTCGGCCTTGCCGGCCTGACCCTGGGTGTAGACGGGGTCGTGTTCGACCACCCAGAACTCGTCCGGGGTGTCGCCGGTGCGGTTGTCGGTGAAGGCTTTCATGGCGTCCCATACCGGCTGGTAGGGGCGGCGACCCAGATGTCTGACGATAAGCGTGTTCTGGGCGGGGATCCCGGATGACATGGCTTCCTCACGGCGGCTCAATGGCCAAAAACAGTCGCCCCGCAGAACGGGGCGAGAGAGACATTACAGTACGTACTTCACCAGCTCGATCTTGCCAAGGGCGGTGTACATCGCTTCGATGTGCTCCTTGCTCTGGGCGGTCACGGTCACGCGAACCGAGTGGTAGTTGCCCTTGGAGCTGGGCTGGACGGTCGGGCTGTAGGTGCCGGGGGCGTGCTGCTGCAGCACTTCAACCACCATGTCCGGCAGCGCCGGGTCGGCAATGCCGAGTACCTTGAACGGGAATTTGCAGGGAAACTCCAGCAGTTCGTCAAACTTGGTATTCATTTACTCACCTTTGGGTGTCTTCATGGCGTCGTCACGGGATGACGCACTCTTGTTTGGCGCTTGGCCGATGGCCCGCGAGGGCCGCCATCTCAAGTCTATATGGGCATGGCCCGTGCCGGGATCAAGGCCCGGATCGTCAGACATGAGTGGGGGTGGTGCTTTTTACCACAAATCGGCATGGGGCGGAACCTGCAGTTTACAGGGTTATTCACTGGCTGGAGCCACCAGAAACAGCAGCGGCGCCTGTTGGCGCCGCTGTATGGTGAGGATTGTGCGTCCCGATTACTTGAACCAGCTGGAAACCAGCATCACCAGGTAGTCCCACAGACGGCTCATCAGGCCACCCTCTTGTACATCTTCCAGGGCAACCAGCGGAACCTGCTTGATCTCTTTGTCACCCTGTTTCAGGAACACGGTACCGACGCGCTGACCCTTGGCCAGCGGCGCTTTCAGTTCGCTCTCAAGCTGGAAGTCCGCTTTGAGGTTGTTGCCCTGACCGCGGGTGACCAGCACGGAGATATCCTTGTCGACACCCAGTTTCACTTCCGGCTTGTCGCCCATCCAGATCTTCTGGGTGACCAGTACGGTGCCCGCCTTGTAGGGGGTCAGGCTCTGGAAGAAACGGAAGCCGTAGGTGAGCAGCTTCTTGCTCTCGGCGGCGCGGGAGGCTTCGCTGTTGGCACCCAGCACCACGGCGATCAGGCGCATGCCTTCGTTGTTGGTGGCGGAGGAGACCAGGTTGTAGCCGACCTGGCTGACGTGGCCGGTCTTGATGCCGTCAACTTGCAGGGACTGGTCCCACAGCAGACGGTTGCGGTTGTGCTGGGTGATGCCGTTGAAGACGAAAGACTTCTGGGAGTAGATCT
Source organism: Aeromonas sp. L_1B5_3 (assembly GCF_963866575.1). Lineage (NCBI taxonomy): Bacteria > Pseudomonadati > Pseudomonadota > Gammaproteobacteria > Aeromonadales > Aeromonadaceae > Aeromonas > Aeromonas sp. L_1B5_3. The sequence goes on along the minus strand of NZ_CAWMDN010000079.1, from coordinate 115,286 downwards.
TGTACTCCTCCGGCAGGTCGCGGATCAGCGCCTGACCCAGACGGGCCATGTCGTGAGCGGTACTGTAGTGACCTTCCGCATCCAGACCGTGCGGGTTCATGAAGTGGCTGTCTTTCATGCCGAGCTTGGCGGCCCAGCTGTTCATCAGACTGGCGAAGGAGTCGGTGCTGCCAGCCAGGAATTCGGCCATGGCGACGCAGGCGTCGTTGCCGGACTGGATGATGATGCCCTTGTTCAGGTCATCGACGGAGACCTGCTTGCCCACCTCGATAAACATCTTGGAGGAGTCGGAGTAGTTCTTGGACCAGGCGTTCTGGCTGATGGTCACCATGTCGGTGCGCTTGATGTTCCCCTTCAGCAGCTCCTGGCCGATGATGTAGGAGGTCATCATCTTGGTCAGACTGGCGGGCGGCAGGCGCTCTTCGGCGTTCTGCTCGGCCAGCACCTGACCGGAGTAGTAGTCGATCAGAATATGGGCCTTGGCGGAGATCTCGGGTGCGGCGGGAACAACAACCGGGTTGCTGTTCGGAGTAGGAGCCGGCATCGGGGTATTGGCCTGAGCGGTGGCGCTGATCAGTGAGGCCAGAAGAACTGAACGGGCAAATTTGGACATCTTGAAATTCCTGCGATCCAGATGGGGATAAAATGCGGGCCTAACTATACCAGATGCGCCCGCAGGTTATAGCCCGACATGGCGATCAGAACTGGTTTTTTATCCATCACTTGACGCCAGCACGCCATAAAACGACGTGATGGCGGTAAGTAAGCGGTTAGTCACACCCGCAGCAAAAGGGTAACGATCAGGGAACGATAAAGGCCTGTTCGAGGCCACCCTGACGCACTTTTTCCAATGTTGCGGCTTGCTGGTCGGCCGCAACAGGGCCAATCAGCACCCGGAAAATGGCACCATGGCTATCGATCCGGTAGGGGAGGCCATAACGCTGGGTCATCACCTTGCCCATCGCCTCGGCCCGCTGCTGGGAGCCGCTGGCCAGCACCTGGATCATCTTGCCGTCACCGCTGCTGGCAGGCGCTGCCGCCTTGGCCGGAGCCGCTTTGGCTGGCTTGGCGGCGGGAGCCTTGACGGGCGCCGCTTCTGCGGCCGGCGCAGCCATGGCGAGCTCGGTCGGTTGACCGATGAAGCCATCCTGTGACATCGCCTGAGGTGCAGCGGCGGCAGCCGGGGCGGTCGGCGTCATCTCGATGGGCTTCATCGGCTCCATGATCACCATCTGATCCGGGGTGTCGTTGATGAGTTCGAGTCGCACCCGCGCCTCGCCCCCCTCGATCATTTCGAGCTGTTTGGCGGCGGCGGGGGAGAGGTCGATGAGGCGGCTGCTGTCAAACGGGCCGCGATCGTTGACCCGCACTATGGTCTCCAGCCCGTTATCCAGATTGGTGACCCGCACGTAGCTTGGCAGCGGCAGGTTGCGATGGGCGGCGCTGAACAGCTTGCTGTCCTGTACATCGCCATTGGCGGTCTTCTGGCCATCGAGGGCGGGGGAGAGCCAGCTGGCAGTGCCCTCTTCGCTGTAGTGCTTGATATCGCGCCACACCTCGAATTTCTCCTGGCCGCGCCAGTAGTCCCGGTTGCCGCTGGTGCTCAGGGGCTCGGGGCGCGGGATGGCGCCGGTGGCTTGCGGGATCTCGATAACGGGCGGTTTGCTGGCGGGCGGCAGATCGACCGGGGCGGACTGTTCCGGCTGGCTGCTACTGCAGGCGGCCAGCAACAAGCTCAGGCTGAGCGGGAGGAGTTTGTGACGAAGATGCATACGCTTCCTGAATGGCTTGGCTAAGTTGATACACCGCCATCGCGTAGAGCGGGCTGCGATTGTAGCGGGTGATCACATAAAAGTTATGCCGTGCGACCCAGTATTCCGGTCCATCGGCTTGATCAAATGCCAGTAACTTGACCGGCGTCTGTGGGGCCAGCGGCGTGGCGAGCTCAATCCCTGCCGCCGCCAGTTCTGACCACTGTTGTGTCAGCTCGGGCTCTCGCCTGAGCAGGGGAGCCACGGCCATCAGCCCGATCTGGGCCGGCTCGACCACCGCTTCGCCCCAGCGCCACTGGTGGCTGGCGAAGTAGTTGGCCACGCTGCCGATGGCATCGGCCGGATTGGCGAAGAGATCCCGTTTGCCATCGCCGTCAAAATCGACGGCGTAGTGGCGATAGCTGGAGGGCATGAACTGCCCCATCCCCATGGCCCCGGCATAGGAGCCCTTGAGGGTATCGAGTTGCCACCCCTCCTCTTTGGCCAGCAACACCAGCTGGGCAAACTCCTTGGCAAAGAAGTCGCTGCGCTCGGGGTAGTGAAACCCCAGGGTGTAGAGGCTGTCCAGCACCGGATGACGGCCCATCTGGCGACCGTAGAAGGTCTCGATGCCGATGATGGCCACGATAAGCGAGGCCGGTACCCGATAGGTCTGCTCGGCTCGCGCCAGCGTGGCGGCATGCTGCTGCCAGAACTGCAGGCCATCCCGGATGCGATCCGGGGTGACGAACAGCAGCCGGTAGCGGTGCCAGGGCTTGGCCTCCCACGGCCGGTTGATGGTGTCGAGCACCTCCTGCCGTAGCCGGGCACTGGCCACTGCCGCCTGCAACTCGGCTAACGGCACTTGCTGCTGTTCGGCAAGCCGAGCGAGCCCGGCAGGTTCGACGGCCGCCTCTGCCGTAAGGGCAACGAGCGAGAGCAACAACCCAGCCAGACGCATCAGGCAAGCAGTCTTCTATGAGTCTGGATGGACATCAGTATGCCAAAACCGGCCATCAGGGTCACCATGGCGGTGCCGCCATAGCTCACCAGCGGCAGGGGGGCCCTACCACCGGCAGAATATGTCCGTCTCATCATGCCAGCAGCCTTCTGTGGGTCTGAATGGACATCAGTATTCCGAAGCCGGCCATCAGGGTCACCATGGAGGTGCCGCCATAGCTCACCAGCGGCAGGGGCACCCCTACCACCGGCAGGATGCCGCTTACCATGCCCATGTTGACGAACACATAGACGAAGAAGGTGAGGGTGATGGCGCCACCCAGCAGCCGTTCAAAGCTGTTCTGGGCCTGCATCGAGATAAAGAGGCAGCGGCTGATGACGTAGAGATAGAGCACCAGCAGCAGCGCTACACCCACCAGACCAAACTCCTCGCTGAATACCGCGAAGATAAAGTCGGTGTGGCGCTCGGGTAGAAACTCAAGCTGGGACTGGGTGCCCTGCAGCCACCCCTTGCCAAAGACGCCACCGGAGCCGATGGCAATCTTGGACTGGATGATGTGATAGCCGCGGCCGAGCGGGTCTTTCTCCGGGTCGATCAGCATCATGACCCGCTGGCGCTGATAGTCGTGCATCAGGAAGAACCAGAGCACCGGCATAAAGGCCGCGATCAGCAGCACCGCCAGTCCGATCAGCCACCAGCTGAGCCCCGCCAGAAAGATGACGAAGAAGCCGGAGGCCGCTACCAGAATGGAGGTGCCAAGGTCGGGCTGGGCGGCAATCAGCAGGGTCGGCAGCAGCACCATGATGAGGGCTATCACCACGTGGCTGAGTTTGGGGGGCAGCGAGTGACGGCTGAGCCAGGCGGCGACCATGATGGGCATGGAGAGCTTCATCACCTCGGAGGGCTGGAACTTCATAAAGCCCAAGTCGAGCCAGCGCTGGGCCCCCTTGCCGATATGGCCGAATACGTCCACTGCGATGAGCAGCAGCACTACCCCGACAAACAGCGGCACCGACCAGCGGGCGTAGAGGGAGGGCGGCAGCTGGGCCATGCCGATCATCAGGGCAAAGGCGAGTCCGCCGCGCACCAGCTGGCGCACGATGGAGTCCATATCCTGGCCGGAGGCGGAGTAGAGCACCACCATGGAGAGGGCGATGACGGCCAGCAACCCCAGCAGCAGGGGCAGGTCGATGTGTAGCTTGTACCAGATACTCTGCTGGCGGGCTGAATTACTCATTGGTAGCAACCTCACTCGGTTTGGACGGCTTTTCCGGTGCCGGTGGCAGTTGTGGTTCGGGCGGCAGCAGGAAGGCATCCATCATCTGGCGTGCGATGGGGGATGCGGCACGGCCACCACCACCACCAATGGAGTTCTCCAGCACCAGCGCAACGACCGCCTTGGGGGCTTCAAAGGGGGCGTAAGCGACGAATAGCGCATTGTCGCGATGCTCCGCCTTGACGGTTTTGATGTTGTAGACCTGGTTCTCTTTCAGGCCGACCACCTGAGCGGTGCCCGACTTGCCACCCGAGGAGTAGGGGGCCTTGGCAAACGACAGGCGACCACTGCCTTCGCTGCCATGGTTGACGCGCCACATCCCCTCTTGCGCCACTTTCCAGAAGCTGTCGTTCTTGAGCTTGAGGGCGATGTTGGGGTTGACCGGGGCATCGACCACACCCGCCTGCGAGGCGGTGCTCTTGAGCAGGTGCGGGGTGACGTCGTGACCGTTCTGGGTCAGGATGCTGATCGCCTTGGCCAGCTGCAGCGGGGTGGCGCTCCAGTAGCCCTGACCGATACCGATGGAGATGGTGTCACCCTGATACCAGGGCTGACGCCAGCGAGCCATCTTCCAGTCGCGGGACGGCATGACCCCCTTGCTCTCCTCATAGAGGTCGACACCGGTGTACTGACCGAAGCCGAACTTGGTCATGTAGCTGTGGATCTTGTCGATGCCGACCCGGTAGGCGAGATCGTAGAAGTAGGTGTCGGCCGATACCTCGATGGCGCGATAGACATCGAGCCAGCCATGACCCCAGCGGCGCCAGTCGCGGAACTTCTTGGTGGTGCCGGGAATGGAGAAGCTGGGGCCACCGAAGTAGCGATAGCCCGGGGTAATGGCCCCTTCGTTGAGGCCCATGATGGACATCATGGGTTTGACGGTGGAGGCGGGAGCATAGATGCCCTGGGTGGTGCGGTTGACCAGCGGCCGCGCCGGATCGTTGAGCAGCGCCGAGTAGTTGGGGCCCGATATACCGGTCACGAACAGGTTGGGGTCGTAGCTCGGGCTCGACTCCATGGCCAGAATGGCGCCGGTTTTGGGATCCATCATCACGATGGCACCGCGCTGGCCGGCCAGCAACTGCTGGGCCTTGAGCTGCAGCCGCACATCGATGTTGAGGTAGATATCCTTGCCGGGAACTGGGGGCTGGAACTTGAGGGTGCGGACAATCCGGCCGCGGTTGTTGACCTCGACCTCCTGATAGCCCGCCACGCCGTGCAGCTCATCCTCGTAATACTTCTCCACCCCCTGCTTGCCGATATCCTTGGTGGCTGCGTAGTTGGCGAGCTTGTCTTCCTTGTCGAGGCGCTCCACGTCGCGGGTGTTGATCTTGGCCACGTAGCCCAGCGCATGGGTGAGGGTGTCGCCAAACGGGTAGTAGCGCTTGAGGTAAGCCTCGATGCTGGCACCCGGGTAGTTGTGCTGGTTGACCGAAAAGAGTGCCACCTGATACTCGGTCAGCTTCTCGTAGAGGGCGACCGGCTTGAAACGGCGCTGGCGCTTCACTTCGGCCAGAAACTTCTCTTTTGTCCCCTCCGGCAGACCCAGCAGGGCGACCAGCTCATCGGCGGTTTTGGCCAGATCCGGCGTCTCTTCAGGGACAATCTCCAGACTGTAGACGGGGCGGTTTTCCGCCAGCAGCACGCCGTTGGTGTCATAGATGAGGCCGCGCGGCGGCGCCACCGGCACCACCCGGATGCGGTTGGAGTTGGAGCGGGTCTGGTAGGTGTCGTAAGACTCGACCTGCAGGTAATAGAGATTGCCCAGCAGCACCAGCATCAGCACGACGATGCCGATGTAGGCTACCAGAGTGCGCCGGAAGAACAGATTGCCCTCGGCACTGTGATCGCGCATCTCGATGCGTTGTTTCAGCATGCCTTTACCTCAGAACCATTGGGGCAATAACAGCAGGAGCGGCATTGTTCACTCTCTGTGATTCGCATGTGTGTCGGGGAGGGTGAGCCACATCCTGGCTCACTCCCTGTGATACGGGTGATTGGTGGTAATGCTCCAGGCACGGTAGAGGCTCTCGGCGACCAGTACCCGCACCAGCGGGTGGGGCAGGGTCAGCGGCGAGAGCGACCAGCTCTGCTCGGCTGCTGCCTTGCATTCCGGTGACAAGCCTTCCGGCCCGCCTACCAGCAGGGCGACATCGCGGCCATCGAGCTTCCACGCCTCCAGCTGGGTAGCCAGCTGCTCCGTGGTCCATGGCTTGCCCGGAATGTCGAGGGTGACGATGCGCGAGCGGCCAGCGGCAGCCAGCATGGCTTCCCCCTCTTTTTGCAGAATGCGGGGAATATCGGCATTTTTGCCCCGTTTACCGGCGCCAATCTCCACCAGCTCAAACGGCATGTCTTTCGGGAAGCGGCGGCGATACTCTTCAAAGCCATGCTCTACCCAGGCGGGCATCTTGGTGCCCACCGCGATCAACTGAATCTTCATGTCGGTACTTTGCTGCTCTCGTTATTGCGTGTTCACTTGAGCGGCACCGCCCCACAGTTTTTCCAGCTGGTAGAAGTCACGATGTTCATCCTGCATCACATGCACGATCACCGATCCCATATCTACCAGTACCCACTCTCCGCTCAGCTCGCCTTCCACGCTCAGCAGGTCGAGCCCGGCATGACGGGCTTCACTGGCCAGATGGTGGGCAATGGCGCAGACGTGACGGTTGGAGTTGCCGGAGCAGACGATCATGGTGTCAGTGATGCTGGATTTGCCGCGTACATCGAGGGTGATGATATCGCGGCCTTTCATGTCATCAATCTTGTCGATGATAAAGGCGTGAAGTTCTTGGCCTTGCAATGAGTCTCTCCTGTATTCCGGCGCCTGACAGTGTGAGGGCGGCGGATTATATCATGGTCACTCCCGTTTCCTACCGGAACGGGACAGCTGGGGAGTCTTACCGGCAGATGGCGCGGTAGAGCCCCTGTTGATCAATATAGTGCGCAACCGGCTCGGGTAAGAGGTAGCGGGGATCTTCTCCCGCCGCCAGCAGCTCGCGCAGCCGGGTAGCAGACAATTCAATGGGTTGATTGCTGGCCAACCAGATATGGCCTGCCCGTTGCCGGTGCAGTGCGGCTACCTCTTTGACCTGATGACGGGCCAGCAGTTCAGCCAGTTCGGCCGGATAATCGGGTTGCCAGCCGGGGCGGGTGCTCACCACCAGATGGGCGTAGTCGAGCAGCTCCCGCCAGCGGTGCCAGCCGGGCAGGCCAAGCAGCGAGTCCATCCCCATCAAAAAGCAGAGCGGCGTATCGGGCAGCTCCTGACGCAGCTCGATCAGGGTATCGATGGTGTAGGAGGGCTTGTCACGCCAAAGTTCCCGCTCATCCACCACGAAGTGGCGGTTCTCTGCCGCCGCCAGCCTGACCATGGCCAGACGCTGCTCGCTGGAGCAGTGTGGGTTGGCGCGGTGGGGCGGTATATGGTTCGGGATCAGCCGCACTTCGGCCAGACCAATGGCATCGCGCGCCTCGATGGCGGGGCGCAGATGGCCGATATGGATAGGGTCGAACGTGCCCCCCAGCAGGCCAATGGGCGCCTTTAGCATGGCGTACTCTCCATCGCCATCGGCAGGGGCGTACCATCGCGAAAGCCGAGGGCTATGGTCTGCAGCATCAGCCAGGCCTGCTCGGTATCAAAGCGGCGCTGGGCGTCATCCAGTTGTGCCATCAGCTGCCACAGCTGCTGCAGCTTGGCGAAGGGAAGCCGGGTCAGCGCCTGTTGAATGAGCTGCTGGCGGCTCTGCCAGATGCGCAGGCGACTGAAGTGCTCCCCCAGTGGCTGGCCGTTGCGCATCGCCAGCGACAGCTCGGTCAGCTGCTCCAGCTCGCGGCAGAGGGTCCATGCCAGCATCCCCGGCTCGGTGCCTTCGGCCCGAAGTGCCGCCAGAATGCGCTGGGCCCGGTTCACTTTTCCCTCCAGCAGGGTATCGACCAGCTGGAACGGGGTGAAGTGGGCGTGGCGGATGATGGTCTCCTGCAGATAGGTGACGCTGATGGGTTGTGGCGGCGAGAGCAGGGTCAGCTTCTCGATCTCCTGACTGGCGGCCAGCAGGTTACCCTCGTAGGAGTGGCACATGAAGTTGATGGCATCGGGCAGCGCCTTGAGGCCAAAGCGCTGGAAGCGGGCGCTCATCCAGCGTGGAAAGAACTTGGGCTCCGGGTGGTTGACCGGCACATAGGTGCCGATCTGGTAGAGCTTGTCGAACCAGGCTGCCTTCATCTGGGTCTGGTTGAGACGACCGCCGCTCAGTACCAGCAGCAGGTCGGGGTGGAGCTGCTTGCCAATGTCGCTGATACGGGCAGCGAGATCCTTGTCGACCTTGGCGGGCAGTTCCAGTTCAATGATTTGGCGGGCAGAAAAAAGGCTCATTGCCTGACAGGCGTCGTAGACCTGATTCCAGTCCAGCCCCTGTTCCACCACGAAGGTGTGGCGTTCATCGAATCCCTGTTTGCGGGCGACCTGACGGATGGCGTCGATGGCTTCCAGTCGCAGCAGGGGTTCGTCACCCAAAACGAGATAGCAGGGCCGAAGCCCTGCTTTGAGGTGGTCACCAAATTGTTCAGGATAAATTCGCATCAGAAGCTTGCCTGACTGAAATGAAGGCGCACAAGATTCGCGGCCTGCTTTGGCTGCTTGAACTGCGACTCGTCACCAAATTGTTCAGGATAAATCCGCATCAGAAGCTGACCTGACTCAACTGGCGGATCACCTGATTGGCCGCCTGCTCCTGCATCTCGCGGTTGAGCTGCTCCTGCTCACGGGAGGAGGCTAGGGCTGCATCGGGCTTGTTGAGGAAGCTGCGGTTGAAGTTGATGGGGAAAACCTGAGTCGGTTTGCCCGGCACCGAGACGGTGAACTGGGTGCTGAAGCCCATTACATACTCGGTATCGACACCCTGTGCGTTGACCGAGGCGACCTGATTGCTGGCTCCGATACCACCCAGGGTCAGTACCGGGATCCCCTCCTTGTCGGCCAGGGTAACCCCTGATGCCTTGAGGCGGGTGGTGACCATCCGGTAGAAGTCGCTCTTGTTGTCGCCCACGACCTTCATGGTCTTCAGCTCGGCCGGAATGCCGGTGCCACGCATGTGAAAACCGCAGCCTTGCAGCAGCAGGGCTGCCAGCATGATAGCCATCCAGCGGGTGAAGATGGTGCCCATAGAAAATCCTCTTTGCATTAAGGGAAAGCGGCGGGCGCAGGGCCCGCCGTTATCATCCGTTTGCTGTTACAGATTGGCAACGCTCGTTGGCGACCGATCAGTTGGCGACAATGTTGAGCAGCTTGCCCGGTACATAGATCACCTTGCGCACGGTCAGACCGTCGGTGAACTTCTGCACGGATGCATCGGCCATAGCCAGCCTCTCGACATCAGCTTGGCTGATCTCGGCCGGAACGGTCAGCTTGCCGCGCATCTTGCCGTTGATCTGCACCACGACCAGCTTCTCGGTCTCGACCATGGCCGCTTCATCGGCCACCGGCCATGCAGCGTGATCCACGTCGTCGCCCTTGCCCAGCATCTTCCACAGCTCGAAGCCGATGTGCGGGGTGATGGGGTAGAGCATGACCACGACCGCTTCCAGCGCTTCCTGCATCAGGGCGCGATCCTGCTCGTCGCTGCCCAGCTTGGAGAGATTGTTCATCAGTTCCATGATGGCGGCGATGGCGGTGTTGAAGGTCTGACGGCGACCCACGTCGTCGCTCACCTTGGCAATGGTCTTGTGCAGTTCGCGGCGAATGGCCTTCTGCTCGCTGGTAAGGGCAGCAACATCCAGCGCGGCAACGGCGCCACCGGAGACGTGCTCGAAGGTAGTGCGCCACAGGCGACGCAGGAAGCGCTGGGCACCCTCTACGCCGGAGTCGGACCACTCCAGGGTCATCTCGGCCGGAGAGGCGAACATCATAAACAGACGGACGGTATCGGCGCCGTAACGCTCGACCATCAGTTGCGGGTCGATGCCGTTGTTCTTGGACTTGGACATCTTGGTCATGCCGGAGTGGATCACTTCGCGGCCCTCGTTATCGATGGCCTTGGTGATGCGACCCTTCTCGTCACGCTCTACCTTGACGTCGGTCGGGCTGACCCAGACGTTGCCGCCCTTCTCGTCTTTGTAGTAGAAGGCGTCGGCCAGCACCATGCCCTGACAGAGCAGACGCTTGAACGGCTCGTCGCTGTTCACGAGACCTGCGTCACGCAGCAGCTTGTGGAAGAAGCGGGCGTAGAGCAGGTGCATACAGGCGTGCTCGATGCCGCCGATGTACTGATCCACCGGCAGCCAGTGGTTGGCAGCCGCCGGATCCAGCATGCCCTTGTCGTAGTCCGGAGAGCAGTAGCGCGCGTAGTACCAGGAGGACTCCATAAAGGTGTCGAAGGTATCGGTTTCGCGGAACGCTTCCTGACCGTTGTAGGTGGTCTTGGCCCACTCGGCGTCGGCCTTGATCGGGCTCTGAATACCGTCCATCACCACATCTTCCGGCAGCAGTACCGGCAGCTGATCTTCCGGAGTCGGCACTACGGTACCGTCAGCCAGAGTCAGCATCGGGATGGGGGCACCCCAGTAGCGCTGACGGGAGACACCCCAGTCGCGCAGACGGAAGTTGACGGTGCGCTTGCCCTTGCCCAGCGTTTCCAGCTTGTTGGCGATGGCATCAAAGGCGCCCTGGAAGTCGAGACCGTCAAACTCGCCGGAGTTGAACAGCACGCCCTTCTCGGTGTAAGCGGCTTCGCTCACGTCGACGTCACCATCAACCGGCTTGATGACCGCCTTGATGTCGAGGCCATATTTGGTGGCGAATTCGAAGTCACGCTGATCGTGGGCCGGAACCGCCATCACGGCGCCGGTGCCATAGTTCATCAGCACGAAGTTGGCGACCCAGACCGGTACCTTGCGGCCACCCAGCGGGTGAATGGCGTAGAGGCCGGTGGCCATGCCCTTCTTCTCCATGGTGGCCAGTTCGGCTTCGGCTACCTTGGTGTTCTTGCACTCTTCGATAAAGGCGGCCAGTTCCGGATTGTTTTCGGCGGCCTGCAGGGCCAGCGGGTGGCCAGCGGCGATACCAACATAGGTGACGCCCATGAAGGTGTCCGGACGGGTGGTGTAGACCTCCAGCTGATCAGCCTGACCCTCAATGGCGAAGCTGATGTTGACCCCTTCGGAGCGGCCAATCCAGTTGCGCTGCATGGTCTTGACCATCTCCGGCCAGCCTTCCAGATTGTCGATGTCGTTCAGCAGCTCTTCGGCGTAGTCGGTGATCTTGATGAACCACTGGGGGATCTCTTTCTGCTCCACCGGGGTGTCACAGCGCCAGCAGCAGTTGTCGACAACCTGCTCGTTGGCTAGTACGGTCATGTCGTTCGGGCACCAGTTGACGGAGGAGGTCTTCTTGTAGACCAGACCCTTCTCGTAGAGCTTGGTGAAGAACCACTGCTCCCAGCGGTAGTAGTCCGGCTTGCAGGTGGCGACTTCACGATCCCAGTCATAACCCAGACCCAGCATCTTCAGCTGGTTCTTCATGTATTCGATGTTTTCGTAGGTCCAGGGGGCCGGCGCTGTGTTGTTCTTGATGGCGGCGTTTTCCGCCGGCAGACCGAAGGCATCCCAACCGATGGGTTGCAGCACGTTCTTGCCATTGAGGCGTTGATAACGGGAGATCACATCACCTATGGTGTAGTTGCGAACGTGCCCCATGTGTAGACGACCAGACGGATAGGGGAACATGGAGAGGCAGTAGAACTTCTCTTTGTCTACTTTCTCCACGGCCTTGAAGGTTTTCTTGGCATCCCAGTGCTTCTGCACTGCTGGTTCGATTGATTGGGGAACGTATTGCTCTTGCATTGGTGACATCCGGATCTGTGAAATGAATAGATAAATCAGCTGGGAAATCGCAATAGAATACCCATATCCTGCGGCGGCAACAACCGCCAGCATCCGTCAAGCCTGAAGCCGGGCCAGAAAGGGATTTAGCAGAGGAGTAACAGCCATGGACAAACGTCAAAAAGGGTATGAAACCTTCATTGCCGAACTGCAAAAGCAGTGGCAAGAGACAGAGCAGTTCCAGGGGGAGCGCCTCAACCGGATGATTGCCCGCGTTCAGGCCTATCTGGAGGCTGCAAGTGACCTCACTCAGGACGAGCTGGCGCTGATCGCCGAGTATGTGAAGCGGGATCTGGGCAACTATGACGAGGGGCGCAAGGATGAGCAGGTGGAGGAGTCTGCCTTTATGCTGGCGCTCAAAGATACCGCCTGGTCCTGGCTGTCGGATGTGACTGACCGCGCCCAGGTGGAGTGGCGCGAGCTGGCCGACGAGCTGGAGCACAAGGGCGTCTATGAGGCGGGCGACTGGGTGGGGCTGGGGGTCATGGTGTGCGACCAGTGTGGCTGGCGCCATACCGTGCTCCATCCCGAGCAGCTCGATACCTGCCCCGAATGCGGCTGCGCCGAATATCACCGCGAACCGCTCTCGCCCTGATCCCGTCGTTTTAGTAAAGCAGCTTGCAAGAGGCACCTCCGGGTGCCTCTTCTCATGCGTCATGCGGCCGAGGGGGCTGCTTTCCCGAGCGGATCACAGTAGCCTTGTGGCCCGGCGGGGTTGGCTCGCCTTCAGGGCGTTTATCAGGTGCAAGGAGTCATCCCCATGTTGAGCGAGATCTGGATCCGGGGCTATCGGTCGGTGCGCAAGCTATCCATGCCCCTTGGCAGGATCAATCTGGTGCAGGGGGCAAATGGCTGCGGCAAGAGCAACCTCTACAACGCCATTCATCTGTTGGCGAGCGCAGCCAGCGGAGAACTGGCGCGAGCCATCTGCGCCGAAGGGGGCATCAGCCAGACCATGTGGGCAGGAGGCCTGCGTCCTGGCGATCGGGCCGATGCCCCCAAACGCATTATTCTCGGGATGCAGGCAGATCTGTTCGGTTATGAGCTGCAGATAGGTTTGCCCCCACCGCCGGTCAGCCCCTATTTCGCCTTCGATCCCGAGATCAAGCAGGAGGAGGCGTGGCTGGGGGATCGCCGCTCCCCCTCCAACCGGTTGCTGATGCGGCGCAATCAGGCGGTCAAGGTGCTCGGCATCGACGGCGACAAGGTGGACTATGCCCCCGGCATGCTGCCCCACGAGTCGATCTTTGGCCATCTGGCCGAGCCGGAGCGCTATCCCGAACTCGCCAGATTGCGCCACTTGCTGAATCAGTGGCGCTTTTATCACCACTTCGATATCGCTCCCGGCTCCCCCCTGCGCAGTCCGCAACCGGCGATCCGCACTCCGGTGCTGAGTCATGACGGGCGGGATCTGGCTGCGGCCTTTGCCACCATCGTCGAAATTGGCGATGCCCGATTGCTGCACGATATTCTCGCCCGTGCTTTCCCCGACGCCAGCTTCCATGTGGGGAACAGCGAAGCGGGGCTCGAGATGATGATGACGCGGGAGGGGCTGCGTCGTCCGCTGCGGGCGCGCGAGTTATCCGATGGTACCCTGCGCCTGCTCTGCCTGACGGTGGCCCTGCTCAGCCCGCGCCCGGCGCCGCTGGTGGTACTGAACGAGCCGGAGAGCAGCCTGCATCCCGATATGCTGCCCGCACTGGGCCGGCTGATTGGCGAAGCGTCGCGCCACTCCCAGCTCTGGGTGACTACCCATAGCCCGGTGCTGGCACAGGCGATCGAAGCCCATGCGCCGTGTCGCCACATCCCTTTGCAGATGATTAACGGGGAGACCTGCCTGCATGATCCGGCTCGTCGCGAGTGGCGATTTGACGAGGATTAAAGGGTCAGAAATTGCGGGGCAAGAGATGAAAAAACGGCGCCCCGGGCTATGCGTTGACCCGGGGCGCCGTTAGTCAGGCAGGATTATTTGCCAGCGACGGAGAGTCCGCCAAAACGGATAAGCGGGGTGTAGAAGCCCTTGCCATCGTTGTGGTGCAGGACATCCCCGACCGCTTCCAGCTCACCCAGCAGGCGGTAGAAGTTGCCCGCCACCGTGATGCCGCGTACCGGCTGCAGGCGAACCCCATCGCGGCAGAGGAATCCTGATGCGCCAAAGGAGAAGTCGCCGCTTACCGCATCGGCCCCCGAGTGCAGACCGTCCAGCTTGACCAGCTCCAGATAGTCACCGCTCTGTACCTCAGTTTCGCTGTGAGGGCCGGCGCCAAACACCAGATGGCGAGCGGTCACATCGAGGGCGCTGCGGGCGCCGCGGGCGGCCGAGCCGTTGCTGGCCACACCAAAGTGACGGGCGGTGGCGCTGTTGTGGAGCAGGGTTTGCAGCTCACCGTCGCCAATCAGCAGCAGATCCGAGGTGGCCGCCCCCTCGCCATCAAACGCCTTGATGTTCATGCCGCCCGGCATATAGACCCGGCTCTCCAGAGTGAGCCAGCGCGAGGCAACGCTCTGCCCCACCTTTTCCCGCCAGGGGTTGATCCCCTGCTGGGCCCACTTGCCCGACAGTACCCCCTGAAAGCAGCCAAACAGGCTGGCGAAGCAGTTGGTACTGAAGATGACGCTGTAACGACTGCTTGGTACCGCTTCACCGGGCAGCAGACCATCGGCGATGGCGTAGATTTGCTCGATCAGGGCCTGACTGTCCAGCTCGTCGAAGCGACGGCCATACTGCCCCTGCGAGTGCATCGACTGGCGGCCATCCCGTTCGACCAGAGCCGAGGTGTAGCAGCCGACGCTGAACTCGCCGTGCTGGCAGAGGGTGCCCTGACTGTTGGCGAGCCAGAGCTGGCTCTCCCCTTCGAAGAAGCTGTTGTAGGGCGCGCCGCTCACATCGGGCATGGCCAGCATGTCTGACTCCAGGCGCAGGGCCAGGGCGATCTTCTCCTCAACCGGCGTGGTATCGGGCTGATTGATCTCGGCGCAATCTGTGGTGAGCCGGCTATTAGCCACCGAGATGCGCTGATCCGGATCCACCTTGGCAAAGCGGCTGGCATCGAGCGCATCCTGCAGCATGGCATCGAGCGCTGACTCATCGAGCGCTTCCGAGTAGGCGATGCCGACCCGGCCCTCTTTTATCAGGCGAATGCCGATCTGCTGACTGCTGGTGACCTTGTATTCGCCCAGCTCGCCCTTGTCGGCCTTGAGGGAGAAGGCTCTATCCTGATTGGCGATGATGTCCGCTTCGGCGTTGAGATCGGCCACCTTGTCCAGCAGGCGGGTGAGCAGTTGATTCATGTCGATGGTGCTCATCAGGCGTTCCCTCCCACCAGAATATTGTCCACTTTGAGGGCCGGCTGGCCCACCGAGGTGGGGACCGAGCCCGAGACCGAGCCGCACATACCGGCGGCCAGCGCCAGATTGCTGCCCACCATGGAGATCTCTTTCAGCACCTGCGGGCCGGTGCCGATCAGGGTGGCCGACTTGAGCGGTCTGGTGATCTTGCCGTGCTCGATGAGGTAGGCCTCCTGCACGTTGAAGTTGAACTCGCCAGTGCCGGGCTGTACCGAGCCGCCCCCCATCTTTTTGGCGTAGATGCCGTGCTCCACCGTGGCCAGCATGTCGTCGAGGCTGTGGTTGCCCGGCTCGATATAGGTGTTACGCATGCGCGAGGTGGGGGCGTACTTGTAGGATTCGCGCCGACCCGAGCCGGTGCGGGCATAACCTGTCTTGATGGCGCCCATTCTGTCCACCAGAAAACCGGTCAGCACACCGTCCTTGATGAGCTGGGTATGCTGGGTCGCCATCCCTTCGTCATCGACGTTGATGGAGCCCCAGACGTTGCCTTGCAGCCCTTCGTCCACCGCATTGACCACCGGATTGGCGATGAGCTGGCCCATCTTGTCGTGGAATACCGAGGCCTTCTTGGCCACCGAGGTGGTCTCCAGCAGATGGCCGCACGCCTCGTGGAAGATGACGCCGCCAAAGCCGTTCTCCATGATGACCGGCAGGGTGCCGCTCGGGCAGGGGGCAGCCCCCAATTTCACCAGTGCCTGACGGGTGGCGGTGAGGGCCAGCTCGCGCGGATCGATGCGTTCGGCATGCTCCCACCCCATCAGGGCGCCGGGGGCCTCGTAACCGACGCTCTGCTCGCTCCCTTCGCGGGCGATGGTCTGGGCCATGATGCGGTTGTAGTGGCGGCGATCGGCGACTTGCAGCCCTTCGCTGTTGAAGATCTCCACCTCCTGCTCCCAGCCCAGCACGTTGCCGGAGAACTGGCTCACCTTGCTGCTCTCGGCGCGGGCCACCGCATCCATGGCGTGCAGGTAGGCAATCTTCTGCTCCAGCAGCTTGTCGGCCGAGAGCGGCAGGGCGATTGGGTTGCGATCGGTCAGGCGGGTAAAATCGAAGGCGGTGGAGGTCACCACGGGGTCGCAGCGGTCTTTGGCCGCCAGCAGGGTGACGATACGCAGCAGCTCGTCGCGGCTGGCCAGATTGGTGTAGCCGTAGAGCACCTTGTGGCCATAGCAGAGGCGCACGCCGATGCCGAAATCGAGGCCACCGCTGATGTTCTCTATCTGGCTGGAGAGCAGGCTGAGCTGGCTGCGGCGCTTGCGCTCGACAAACAGCTCGGCGAAATCGGCCCCGAGTGCCAGTGCGTGATCGAGCACGTCGCGGGCGATGGCGGGGGCCAACAGGGAGAGTGGCGTCATAGGATCTCCTTTTCTGGGCGGGTCTCAGCCTTCGCGACCCGGATTCGAGCGTGATGGTGTAGTTGCCCCATTGTTGCAGAGCGTTACTCAAATGTCGCTATGGCGTCAGCGGATGATACCGATTGAAAAAATCGATGCGATAACTGCGACCGCATTGGCGGCAAACGAGGATTTAAGAGAGTGGAAAGAAGGGGGGGAGGAAGCCGGCATCCGCACAGGCTGGGATGCCGGACAGGCAGCTCGGGTCAGAGCAGCTCGTGAATTTCAGTCAGGATCTGGTCGACCCACTGCTCGATGCGGGAGTCGGTCTGGTCATACTGGTTGGCATCGTCGAGGGCCAGGCCGACGAAGTGGCGGCCATCATCGATCAGCGCCTTGGAGGCATCGAACTCGTAGCCCTCATTGGGCCAGTAACCGACCAGCTTGACCCCTCTGGGCACCAGCTGATCGTGCAGCATGCCGAGGGCATCCTGGAACCATTCGCCATAACCCTGCTGGTCGCCGAGGCCAAACAGGGCGACGATACGCCCCTCCAGATGGAGGTCGCCAATATCTTCCCAGCGGGACTCCCAATCCTCCTGCAGCTCGCCGAAATCCCAGGTAGAGATGCCGAGGATCAACACCTCGTAATCCTCCATCAGGCGCAGGGAGACATCCTTGATGTTGTGGATATCCACCAGCTCGGGGCCGATAAGGGCGCGGATCTTCTCGGCAGCCATCTCGGTGTAGCAGGTGGTAGAACCGTAAAACAGACCAATCTTCATCGCTCTTTTCTCTGTTGGCGCTTTCTCGCTTGCTTTTGGCGCGTTCTCGCTTGCTCGTGTGGGCTGCACCTGTTGGCAACACGATGGGCAACATAAGGGGAGGGCGCCAGTCTAGCAGATTGGCTGCGTCCCTTCACCGCCCGATATCACGGGCAGATCAGGTCGCGGCAAGCGGCTTGCACATCCGCCAAGCAGAGGCGTTACAATGGGCCACTGTTCTTCTGACTGCGACCGACCATGAGCAAGCCCGAGCCACATCCCCTGATTGAACCCTTTCTCGATGCCCTCTGGCTGGAGCGGGGCCTCTCCGACAACACGGTCAGCTCCTATCGCACCGATCTGGAAAAATTCTCCCTCTGGCTCGACGAGCAGGGCTGCTCCCTGCTGCTGGCGGGGATGGACGAGATCCAGCACTACCTCGCATGGCGGGTCGATCATCAGTTTGCCGCGAGTAGTACCGCTCGCTTTCTGTCGGCCCTGCGCCGTTTCTATCAGTACCTCAATCGCGAGAAGCTGCGCAGCGACGACCCCACCGTACTGCTGGAGGGGCCCAAGCTGCCCAAGAAGCTCCCCTCCGATCTGAGCGAAGCGGAAGTGGAAGCGCTGTTGACGGCGCCGCTGGTGGATGATCCGCTGGAGCTGCGGGACAAGGCGATGCTGGAGCTGCTCTACGCCACCGGCTTGCGGGTTTCCGAACTGGTGGGATTGACTGCCGAGCATGTCAGCCTGCGACAGGGGCTGGTGCGGGTGGTGGGCAAGGGCAACAAGGAGCGGTTGGTGCCCATGGGGGAGGAGGCGATGTACTGGCTGGAGCGCTACTACCGAGAGGGAAGAACCCTGTTGCTCGGCGGTACCAGCTCGGATGTGGTCTTCCCCTCCAAACTGGCCCGGATGATGACCCGCCAGACCTTCTGGCACCGCATCAAGCTCTATGCCCAGCGGGCCGGGATCAACGGCGAGTTATCCCCCCATACCCTGCGCCACGCCTTTGCCACCCACCTGCTCAACCACGGCGCCGATCTGCGGGTGGTGCAGATGCTGCTGGGCCACGCAGATCTCTCCACTACCCAGATCTACACCCATGTCGCCAACGAGCGGCTCAAGGCGCTGCACGGCGAGCATCACCCGCGGGCCTGAGCGGGTTGGGTGGCCAACAAAACAAAAAACCGCCTGCGGGCGGTTTTTTTATGAATACACGACGGGAAGTGACGCTTATTTGCCCTGCTGGGCTTTCAGCAGGTCGCGGATCTCGGTCAGCAGCTCCTGATCCTTGGTCGGTGCTGCGGGGGCGGCTGCTTCCTCCTCCTGCTTTTTCTTCAGGGTATTGATGGCCTTCAGCCCCATAAAGATGGCGAAGGAGATGATCAGAAAATCGATGATGGTCTGGATGAACTTGCCGTAGGCAATGACCACGGCAGGAGCGCTGCCTTCGGCAGCCTTCAGGGTGACTGCCAGGTCGCTGAAGTCCACGCCGCCCAGGATCAGGCCGATAGGCGGCATGATCACGTCACCGACGAAGGAGGAGACAATCTTGCCGAAGGCGGCACCAATAATGATACCGACCGCCATATCGATCACGTTGCCTCTGGATGCAAAGGCCTTGAACTCTTGTATCAGACTCATTCTTTCCTCCGAAATTAAGCACGCTAGCGTAGCGGCCGCGCCTTGTTCTGGCGGCGATCCGCTATCGGGAGCAGGGTAGCAAGAGCACATGCCTCCTGTTCTCCCTGACTAGCTTGCTGAGGTTGGCTCTGCTTGGCAATCAGGGGGGCGTGATTTTTTGGTTCAACCTGATATTAATTTTTCGATAAATAGCAGGTTGAATGCTGAACTGTGCTGCTGTACTTTGTTGAGTCCATTCATTCATGCCGCGTGAGTAAAAGAGTGAAGTATTTACTACTGGGAATGATGCTTTTGTGCACATTTACTGCCAAAGCGGGGATGGATCCCCAGGCCTTGAAAACAGCCATATCCACCAGGCTGGGGATATCCGTATATACGGTGGATCAGACGCCTATTGCGGGCCTGTATATGCTGGGCACCTCCAAGGGGGTGCTCTATAGCGATGCCAAAGGGGATTATCTGGTACAGGGGGTCATGCTGGACATGACTCGGGACATGAAGAACCTGACCATCTCCGGCATGCGCACTCAGCGTCGACTGGGATTGGCGCAGGCAGCCCATGATCCCATTGTGCTCAAGGCCCGGGATGAGCGTCACCGGGTCGCGTTGTTTCTTGGCGAGAAGGATGCGGCACGACGTCAGCTACCCGGGACTCTGCAGCATCTGCAGGCATCCGGGGTGAGCATCGCGATCTATCCGGTCATTGACCATGCCGAGCGAGCCACCGACTGGTGCCGCGATCCCCTGCTGCAAAATTCGCCCTTCAAAGCTTATTTGCCTCAAAAGGAATGTAGTGAGACCCTTATCCAAAATATTGGCCTGAGCCAATGGTTGGGGGTAAAGGTGCTGCCGGCCTGGATCTCCTCTGAAGGAGATCTGGTGCGGGGTTACCAGAGCCCTGAACAACTGCTCAAGATACTGGATAATTTTGATGCCTCTGCACATTCGTCGTCGTCCGCGAGTTGATGATTCCCATCTGCCCGCCAACCTGCATCCGCTGCTTCGCCAAATCTTCGCCAGCCGTGGCGTAGACGATCCCGTCCTGCTCGAACGCAGTGCCAGCTCGCTGCTGCCACCCCGCCGCCTGTTTGGCATGGAGCAGGCGGTGCCGCTGCTGGCCGATGCGCTGGCCGCCCAGAAGCGGATCCTCATCGTCGGTGACTTTGACTGCGACGGCGCCACCAGCTCGGCGCTGTGCGTGCTGGCCCTGCGCGCCATGGGCGGCCGCCATATCGATTTTCTGGTGCCCAACCGCTTCGAGTTCGGGTACGGCCTTACCCCCGAGATCGTCGAGCTGGCGGTGGCCCGCGGTGCCGAGTTCCTGATCACGGTGGATAACGGCATCTCCAGCATCGCCGGGGTGGCGGCGGCCAAGGCGGCCGGCATGCAGGTACTGGTTACCGATCACCATTTGCCGGGTCAGGAGTTGCCTGACGCCGATGCCATCGTCAATCCCAACCAGCATGGTTGCAACTTCCCCTCCAAGTCGCTGGCCGGGGTCGGGGTCGCCTTCTACCTGATGGCGGCGCTCAACACTCACCTCAAGCAGTCCGGCTGGTATGAGCGGCTCGGCATCGTGGCACCCAATGTGGCGGATTACCTCGATCTGGTGGCCCTCGGTACCGTGGCCGACGTGGTGGCGCTCGACGGCAACAACCGCATTCTGGTGCATCAGGGCTTGCAGCGGATCCGGGCGGGCCGCTGCCGCCCCGGCATTCAGGCGCTGGTGGATGTGTCTGGCCGCGATGGCCGCCGCCTCACCGCCGCCGACCTCGGTTTTGCGCTGGGGCCGCGCCTCAACGCGGTGGGGCGCCTCGATGACATGTCCCTCGGGGTCGCCTGCCTGCTCTGCGATGATCTCAATCTGGCGCGCCAGCTCGCCTCCGAGATGGACAGCCTCAATCAGGAGCGCAAGGAGATCGAGCAGGGGATGCAGCAGGAGGCGCTTGCCACCCTGGAGCAGATCCGGTTTCGCGATGGCGAGGTGCCGTCGGGCATAGTGCTGCACCGCAACGAGTGGCATCAGGGAGTAGTGGGGCTGGTGGCCTCCAAGGTGAAGGAGAAGTACTACCGCCCGGTCATCGCCTTTGCCGAGAGCAGCGAGACCGAGCTCAAGGGCTCCGGCCGCTCCATCCCCGGGGTACATCTACGCGATGCACTTGAACTGCTCGATACCCGCCACCCGGGGCTGATGGGCAAGTTTGGCGGCCACGCCATGGCGGCAGGGTTGACCCTGCCCAAGGCCAATATCGAGGCGTTCGGGCGGGCTTTTGAGGCGGTCATCAGCGAGCTGGTGACCCCCGAGCTCTTGACCGGGGTGTTGCTCACCGATGGTGAGCTGCTGCCGGATGAGCTCAATATCGAGCTGGCGGAGCTTATTCGCGCCTCTGGCCCCTGGGGTCAGGCCTTCCCCGAGCCACTGTTCGACGGCGAATTTGTGCTAGTACAACAGCGTCTGGTGGGGGAGAAGCACCTCAAGATGATGCTGACCACCGATTCCGGTCACGCGGTGGATGCCATCGCCTTCGGCGTCGATCTCAAGCGCTGGCCCGATGCTTCGGTGAAACGGGTGCGGCTGGTCTACCGGCTCGATGTCAACGAGTGGCGCGGCAACCGCAGCGTGCAGCTGCTGGTGGAGCATCTGGAGGCCGCCGGTCTCTGAGCTGATAACTTTGCTGGCTGTAGATAGCGGTAGGTAAGCAGAAGCTGGTAAGAAAAAGAGGCGCCCATGGGCGCCTCGTTTGTTATTCAGAGCGGATGGCTCAGAGCTCGCGGGCCCAGGGGTGCGCCTTGGGGCGCAGCGCCAGTGCCAGACCCAGCAGCAGCACGGTCAGGCCGTAGAGAGGCCAGTTGCCAAAGCGCATATAGGGGGTGGCACCGTGGGCCGGGCGCACTTCGCTGCGCAGCACACCCGCTTCGAACTGCGGGATCTGGCCAATGATGCTGCCATCGATTTCGGTAACGATAGTGATGCCGGTGTTGGTGTCGCGCAGCAGCGGACGAGCCAGCTCCAGCGCACGCATCCGGGCGATCTCCATATGCTGCCAGGGACCGATGCTGGTGCCGAACCAGGCGTCGTTGGAGACGGTCAGCAGGAAGTCGGTATCCGGGTTGACGTTACGGCGCACCTCTTCCGGGAAGATGATCTCGTAGCAGATGGCGGCGGCAAACTTGAGCCCCTTGGCGATCAGGTTCGGCTGCACCTCGTCACCCCGGCTGAAGGAGGACATCGGTAGGTTGAAGAAGGGGGCGATGGGGCGCAGCAGATCTTCAAACGGCACGAACTCGCCGATGGGCAGCAGGTGGTACTTGTTGTAGCGGTTGGGGTGGCCGTAGAAGTAGGACTCCTTGCCATCCGCATCCTGCACTCCCATGCCGAGCACGGTGTTGTAGAAGCGTTGCTTATCCTCGTCGTAGTGGATGATCCCCGCCAGCAGGCCGGTCTCGTTCACCTTCATCGCTTTGTCGAGGTTCTCCAGATAGGGGCCCATAGTCTTTTCGAGGGCCGGGATCGCCGATTCCGGCCAGACGATGATGTCGGCATCCTGATTGTCGCGGCTCAAATCCTGATAGGTACGCACCGTGGGGGCCAGCGCCTCCGGATCCCACTTGAGGGTCTGGGCGATATTGCCCTGCACCAGTGCCACCTTGACCGGCTCGCCACGGGTTACCCAGTTGAGCTGCATCAGGCCGTGAGCGCCGGCAGTCAGCAGGGCGGGCACCGCCAGCCACAGTGGCGAGCGGGACTTCCACACCAGCCAGATGGCGGAGGCGGAGAATAGCAGTGCCAGGGTGATGCCCTGTACCCCGAGAACGGGAGCGAAACCCTTGAGTGGGCCATCGATCTGGGTGTAGCCAAACCAGAGCCATGGGAAGCCGGTCATCACCCAGCCGCGCAGCCAGTCGGCCAGCAGCCAGAGTGCCGGGAAGGCGAGCAGCCAGCGGCTCCAGTGACGACCGCTGAAGAAGCGGGCAAAGGCCCAGCAGGCCAGCGTCGGATAGAGCGCCAGATAGGCTGACAGACCGGCCAGCAGCACGAAAGCGACCGGCAGCGGTATGCCGCCAAATTCGGTCATGCTGACGTGGATCCACCACAGACCCGGCAAGAACAGCCCCATGGCGTAGCCAAAGCCACGCCAGGACGCCTGTTTGGGGCTGGCCTTGTCCAGCAGGGCGTAGAGGCCGAGCAGGGAAGGAATAACCAGCGGCCAGTAGCCGAAGGGGGAGAAGGCCAGCACAGCGATGGCACCAGAGGCCAATGCACTGAGGCTTAACAGAATTTTTGAAGTAACAGGGGATAATCTCACGGGCGATGGTGCTCGTCTTGGTCTGCAACTGGGTCGAATGGCCGGTATCTTACCCTGTACGGTTGCCAACGGCGAGCCTCCTGCCGTCCGGATAGCACAACGCCCCGAGGTCGGGGCGTTGTTCAATGCACTCAGGCGACTTACTGGGGTTCAGATTGCGCCACTGCATGGTTCTCGGGGATCTTCACCTGCAACTGCTGCAGGCGGCGCTTGTCGGCGTGCATCACCTTGAACAGGTAGCCGTCCAGCTCGATCTCCTCGCCCTTCTTGGGCAGGTGGCTGAAGGCGTGCATCACCAGACCACCGACCGTATCCACCTCTTCATCGCTGAACTTGGTGCCGAAGAAGTCGTTGAAATCCTCGATCTCGGTCAGGGCGCTGATGGAGAAGACCCGCTTGCTGAGGCGGCGGATCTCGTCCGGCTCATCCTCGATGTCGTCAAACTCGTCGTCGATCTCGCCAACGATAAGTTCCAGAATGTCTTCAATGGTCACCAGACCGGAGACGCCACCAAACTCGTCGACCACGATGGCCATGTGGTAGCGCTCTTCGCGAAACTCCTTGAGCAGGCGATCAACGCGTTTGCTCTCGGGGACGATCACCGTGGGGCGCAGGATCTTCTCCAGCTGCAGCGGCTCGCTGGCATGGTGGCCACCGAAACCGAAGGGGAGCAGATCCTTGGCGAGCAGAATACCCTCGACATGATCCTTGTCCTCATTGATCACCGGGAAGCGGGAGTGGCCCGACTCGATGATCACCGGCAGGATCTCGTCGATCGGCTGGGACTTCTCGATGGTGACCATCTGGGAGCGGGGGATCATGATGTCGCGTACCCGGAGATCGGCGATCTCCAGCACCCCTTCGATCATGTCCTTGGTGTCCTGATCGATAAGGTCACGCTCTTCGGCATCGGCTATCACTTCCACCAAATCATTGCGGTCTTTTGGCTCGCCCTGGAAGAGTTGGCTGAGCTTGTCGAGCCAGGTTTTCTTCGGCGAGCCGGTACTAGGGTGATCGTCGGTCATTTTTTCTCTTGGTTACTCATTGAATATACGGGGATTTCACTTCAGCTATATGAGGATGGCAGCCATCTGTTTCAAGCCGATGAACCGCCATGCTGCACATTACTCTTCGTCGCTCTGATAAGGGTCGGCAAAGCCCAGCTCCTGCATGATGTCGCGCTCGAGCGCTTCCATCTCTTCGGCTTCCTCATCCTCGATATGGTCATAACCTAGCAGATGCAGACTGCCGTGCACAACCATGTGGGCCCAGTGGGCCATGAGGGGTTTGCCCTGCTCCTGTGCCTCGCGCTCCACCACCTGACGGCAGATCACCAGATCGCCCAGCAGCGGCAGCTCCAGACCGGGTGGCGCCTCGAACGGGAAGGAGAGCACGTTGGTGGGCTTGTCCTTGCCGCGATAGGTGAGGTTGAGTTCGTTGCTCTCCGCCTCGTCGACGATGCGCACCGTCACTTCGGCCTCCTGCTGGAAGCCGAGAATGGTGCCGTCGAGCCAGCCCTGCAGCTGGGCCTCGCTTGGCAGGCCGTCGGTGCTGGCACTGGCCAGTTGCAGATCCAGGGTTACGCTCATTGCTCGCTCTCTTTGCTGGTGTTTGCTTGGCTGGCCACCTTCTCGGCTGCCTGCTTGGCGTCGAAGGCCTCATAGGCCTGCACGATGCGGGCCACCACCGGATGGCGTACCACGTCGGTGGACTGGAAGAAGTTGAACGACAGACCATCAACGCCCTGCAGCACTTCCAGCGCGTGGCGCAGGCCGGACTTGGCATTGCGCGGCAGGTCGATCTGGGTGATGTCGCCGGTGACCACCGCCTTGGAGTTGAAGCCGATCCGGGTCAGGAACATCTTCATCTGCTCTGTGGTGGTGTTTTGGGCCTCATCGAGAATGATGAAGGCATCGTTGAGGGTACGGCCGCGCATATAGGCGAGCGGCGCCACCTCGATGATGTTGCGCTCCATCAGCTTCTCGACCCGCTCAAAGCCCAGCATCTCGAACAGGGCGTCGTAGAGCGGGCGCAGGTAAGGGTCGACCTTCTGGGAGAGATCGCCGGGCAGGAAGCCGAGCTTCTCGCCCGCTTCCACCGCCGGACGGGTCAGCAGAATACGGCGGATCTCCTGACGCTCCAGCGCATCCACCGCCGCCGCCACCGCCAGATAGGTCTTGCCGGTACCGGCCGGGCCGATGCCGAAGCAGATGTCGTGGCGTACGATATTGGCGAT
Organism: Aeromonas sp. L_1B5_3; assembly: GCF_963866575.1. Classification (NCBI taxonomy): domain Bacteria; kingdom Pseudomonadati; phylum Pseudomonadota; class Gammaproteobacteria; order Aeromonadales; family Aeromonadaceae; genus Aeromonas; species Aeromonas sp. L_1B5_3. The sequence continues at coordinate 89,781 of NZ_CAWMDN010000079.1, read as the reverse complement.
GTACTGGGCCTGATTGGGGCTACGTGGCTTGATGAGACCGCGCTTGGTCTTGACCGTCACCTCCTTGCCATAAGGGATGGAGGGGGCCGGTTCGTCATCCTGCTCCAGCACCCGCGACTCCAGAATGGCCAGATGAACCATGTCGGGGGTGATGTCGGTTACCTTGCCACCCTTGAGGGGCTGGGTTTCCACATAGAGGTGCTTGATGATGACGGCGGCGGCATCCACCTGGGCCTGCTTGCCCAGCAGCTGGAAGTGGTTGTCACGGTAGCTGATCTCGATGCCGAGGCGGCGCTCCAGCTGCTTGATGTTGTCATCGAAGGGGCCGCAGAGACTGGCAAGACGCTGGTTGTCGGCGGGTTCGAGATGCAGGTTCAGGGTCGAGAGGTGTCGGCTCACAATATCCTCGTATCAGGGCGCTCCCCATCCGCCGGGCGGATGGGGAGGGGGAGATTAATGGGGAGTGAAGGCGGCCACGCCCAGCTCGTCCGGCACGTTGTCGGGACGACGGGCCAGAATGTCGCTCGGGGCGGTGGCGATGCGCAGGTTCATCTCGCTCTCGCCGCGGATGAATTTGCCGCGCAGGGAGTTGGGCAGCACTTCGGTGATTTCCACGTCGGCAAAGCCGCCAATCAGGGTATGGGCCCCTTCAAAGTTGACCACCCGGTTGTTCTCGGTGCGGCCGCACAGCTGCATCGGGTCGAGCTTGGATGGCCCTTCCACTAGAATGCGCTGGGTGGTGCCCAGCATGGAGCGACCAATCTGCATCGCCTGATTGTTGATGACGTGCTGCAGGCGGGCCAGACGGGCTTTCTTCACTTCCATGTCGACATCGTCGGGCATGTCGGCGGCCGGCGTACCGGGGCGCGGACTGAAGATGAAGCTGAAGCTCATGTCAAAGCCCACATCCTCGATCAGCTTCATGGTGGCCTCGAAATCCTCATCGGTTTCGTTCGGGAAGCCAACGATGAAGTCGGAGCTGATGGTGATGTCGGGACGGGCGGCGCGCAGACGACGGAGCTTGGATTTGTACTCCAGAATGGTGTGCGGGCGCTTCATCATGGTCAGGATACGGTCGGAGCCGCTCTGCACCGGCAGGTGCAGGAAGCTGACCACTTCCGGCGTGTCCTTGTAGACCTCGATGATGTCGTCGGTGAACTCGATGGGATGGCTGGTGGTGTAGCGAATACGGTCGATGCCGTCGATGGCGGCCACCAGACGCAGCAGCTCGGCGAAGGTGCAGATGCCGTCGTCATGGGTCGGGCCACGGTAGGCGTTGACGTTCTGGCCGAGCAGGTTCACTTCGCGCACCCCTTGCTGGGCGAGCTGGGCGATCTCATAGAGCACGTCGTCGAGCGGACGGCTCACCTCTTCACCGCGGGTGTAGGGCACCACGCAGTAAGTACAGTATTTGGAGCACCCTTCCATGATGGAGACGAAGGCGGTCGCCCCTTCGGCGCGCGGCTCAGGCAGGCGGTCAAACTTCTCGATCTCGGGGAAGCTGACGTCCACCTGGGCGCCACGTCCCTCCTGAGCCTGTTTGATCATGGTGGGCAGGCGGTGCAGGGTCTGCGGGCCGAACACGATATCGACATAGGGAGCGCGTTGGCGAATGGCATCGCCCTCCTGGGAGGCCACGCAACCACCGACACCGATCACCAGACCGGGCTTGTTTGCCTTGAGCTTTTTCCAGCGGCCCAGCTGGTGGAACACCTTCTCCTGCGCCTTTTCGCGGATGGAACAGGTGTTGAGCAGCAGCACATCTGCCTCTTCCGGCTCCTCGGTAAGCGTGTAGCCATTGCTGGCATCCAGCAGGTCGGCCATCTTGGACGAGTCGTACTCGTTCATCTGGCAGCCCCAGGTTTTAATGTGAAGTTTCTTGCTCATTGCTACTCTTGACTGGTTTTGAATTTGGCATGGTCAAAGGACCGGGCATTTTACTCCGCAATCGTGAGACTGCCTAGCGAATATCCAGTCCGGCCCCTTTGCCAGCGGGGGCGCCGCGTGAAGGAGAAAATCGGCTTTCCCCTTGATTTGACGCAGCAATTCTCCACCCCCTTCACTGTTTATCCCGCCCCCTTGCGGTATCATGGCGCCATTCGGTTTGGCCCCGGCCACCCATGAACGGGGCGCCCCTTTTGCAGGAATAAAGTTATGGAACAGTGTGATATCGCCATCGTCGGCGCCGGCATGGTGGGGGCGGCTACCGCCTGTCTGCTGGCGGCCCAGGGCCTCTCGGTGCGGGTCATCGAAACCCAGCTGCCGGAGCAATACGCGCCGGAGCAGCCGCTGGATCTGCGGGTCTCCGCCATCAGTCAGGCCTCGGTGGCGCTGCTGGAGCAGGCTGGCGCCTGGCACCATCTGCAGCAGATGCGGATCTGCCCCTATCGCCGGCTGGAGACCTGGGAGCTGGATGGCTTTGCTACCCGCTTCAACGCCGCCGATCTCGGCCTGCCCCAGCTCGGTTACATCATCGAGAACCGGCTGGTGCAGCTCGCCCTGCTCAAGCGGATGGAAGATTTCCCCAATATCCAGACCCACACCCCCGCGGCGGTGACCAGCCTGCGCCAGAGTGCGGATGAAGCTGTGCTGACTCTGGACGACGGCACTGAACTGGCCGCCCGCTGGGTGCTGGCCTGCGACGGCGCCGAATCCCACACCCGCAAGCTGGCTGGTATCGGCGTATCGCGCTTCGAGTACCGCCAGCACTGCATGCTGATCAATATCGACACTGACTTTGCGCAGGAAGATATCACCTGGCAGCAGTTCACCCCGAGTGGCCCGCGCGCCTTCCTGCCGCTGCCCGGTCAGCACGGCTCCCTGGTGTGGTATGACAGCCCGGCCCGGATCCGGGCGCTGGCGGCCATGAGCAACGAGGCCCTCGCCACCGAAGTGCGCCGCCACTTCCCGAGTCGGCTCGGCGGCTTTACCGTCACCGGCAAGGGGAGCTTTCCGCTGGTGCGCCGCCACGCCAACGACTACCACGCCGGTCGGGTGGTGCTGCTCGGCGATGCCGCCCACACCATCAACCCGCTGGCGGGGCAGGGGGTCAACCTCGGCTTCAAGGATGTCGCCTGCTGGATCGACTTGCTGCAAGGTGCTGGCGCCGACTGGCATCAACTTGTGCTGGCCGAGCGCTACGAGCGGCGCCGTCGTCCCGACAACCTGCTGATGCAGTCGGGGATGGATCTCTTCTACGGGGTATTCAGCAACGAGATTGGCCCCCTCAAGCTGGCTCGCAATCTGGCCCTCAATCTGGCTGATAAAGCTGGCCCCCTGAAGGAGATGGCCCTGCGCTACGCGCTTGGACTGGTGTAAGCGGGGAGGATGCAGAAGGCCAATTGCCGTTGCCTGTGCTGTTCATGTCTGCAAGGTTGGCAGAATGGGCTGTGCAGGCGCGAAAAAGCGAGTATAACGGGTCGGCTATCAACCACGATTTGGGAGAGAAGGGATGAACAAGGCACTACTGGTGATCGATTTTATCAACGACATCGCCCATCCTGACGGTCGCATTGCAACCACGGCCGACCATGTGATGGAGCAAAACGCCATCGCGCATGCCAATGAGGCGATGGCTTATGCCCGCGACCACGACTGGCTGGTGGTGCTGATCAAGGTCGGTTTCGACAGCCGTTATCAACTGCAACCCAAGGGTTCCCCCATGTTTGGCCGGGCCCATCAGCTTGGCGCCCTCTCACTTTGTGACAGCGGCACCGATTTTCATGCAGACCTCGATGTGCAGCCCGGTGATCTGGTGCTGGCCAAACCCAGAGTGAGTCCATTCTATGGCACTGCGCTGGAACCCGCCCTGCGGGCCAACCACATCGACCACCTCTATCTGTGCGGCGTAAGCACCAGCTGGGCCATTCAGGCGGCAGCGCGAGATGGTCACGATCGTGATTACGCCATCACCATTCTGGAGGATGCCTGCGCGGCGGCGGATGCCACCGAGCACCACACCTCGCTGCGGATGCTGAGCCGTATCGCCGAGGTCATCAAGGTGTCCCAGCTCGACTGACCCTTTGGCAGCAGGCTGCGCTTGCTCACTGTTTTGACATTTATGTCTGCGGCCCTCTGTTGGGCCGCAGACGTTCCCGCTTCTCGGCCGAGTCGGTGACGTCCGCGCAGGCTATTCCTGTCAGTAGTGGTGAGAGCAGTATGGGATTGTTTTCCGACACAAACGCATCGCTGCCAACCCACAGCTATCAATGCGATGGTCGTCAATATTGTTCCCAGATGACCTCTTGCGAGGAGGCGACCTGGTTTTTACAAAACTGCCCTGATACCAAAATGGATGGAGAGGGAGATGGCATCCCCTGCGAAAATCAGTGGTGCGGGAATTAAATACTATTTCTAAATAAAAAATGGATGATTTGTTCTTTTTTTATCCGGTTCGGGAGCTGGCCTGAAACCTTGCCGGATGGTGTGACATGGTGACATTTGGTCTCAGTTGGCTAAGTGAAAATTGGGTGCTTTACTCTACTTGCTGACCTAATTGTTAATAGTTGGCGAGGCGCCACTTTTGCCACAGGATGGCCACCATGATTGATAACATGCCGGGGGGGATGCGTCGCTTTGCCGAGCGAGCTCAGGATCTGGTTGCATTGCTGGATTCACTGGATGACCAGTTTGCAGTAATAGACGGCAACGGGGTGATCCATTATACCAACCTCGCCTGGAATCGATTCGCCGAGCAAAATGGCATGGCAAAGGGGTATAACTGGCGTGGCGTCAATTATTTAAGCGCTTGCGATGGCTCTGCTGAACCTTCGGCGCTGAGCGCTATTGAGGGCTTGCGACGGGTCATGCTGCGCCAGCAGGAGAGCTTCTATCTGGAATATCCCTGCCACAGCCCGGATACCCAGCGCTGGTTCATGATGCGCATTGTTCCGGTCAAAGGGATAGATGCCGAGTTTTATGTCATCACCCATTCCAATATTACCGAGCGAAAATTGCTGGAGCTCGAGGTCGCCAACCTTTCCCTCCATGATCCCCTGACCGGACTGGCCAACCGGCGGCTCTTCAACAACTTCCTGCACAACGAGTGGCGCCGCAGCGTGCGCGAGCATACCCCCCTCTCCCTTATCATGCTCGATCTCGATAACTTCAAGGCGTGCAATGACCATCTTGGCCACCAGATGGGGGATGGCTCCCTCCAGCTGGTGGGCCATCTGTTGCAATCCTTTTGCCAGCGACCGGCGGATCTGCCCTGCCGCTTTGGCGGTGACGAGTTTGCTCTGATCCTCGGTAATACCAACAGAGAGGCTGCACAACGGATTGGCGAGGAGATCCGCCAGGCCATCCACGATCTCGACATCGTGGTGGCGGACAATATCCAGCTCAGCGCCAGTATTGGCATTGCCACCTACACGGCAGAGCAACCGCTGGAGGGGGAAGGGGAGTTGCTGGCTGCGGCCGATGCGGCGCTCTATAGCGCCAAGGGGGCGGGTAAGAACCGTAGTTATTGCACCAACTGTTGAGCCTGACCGCCGCTTTTGTTGTTAATGCGCCCCCTTCCGGGGGCGTACTGTTTTGGCTGGGTATTGAACAAACCCATAGCCGCTGCCATCAGCGCTCGGGCGTGGCCGAGATTGGCGTAGGGTGCGCGGCGATCACCAGCTTGACGAAGCTGTCGCGGATGGGGTCGGCAAAGAGGGGATTCCATACCAGACTGACCTCCCACTCGGAATTGGGGCCAGAGAGAGGATAGAGGGTGACGTCAGGGCCGGCGATAAAGCTGACGCTGCGCGGCAGGATGGCGTTGCCGATCCCGGCGGCGACCAGCGCTACCAGGGTCTGGATATCTTCGGCCTCCTGGATCATCCCGGTCAGCCGGTTGGCGCCGAGAAAACCGGCGATCTGCTGGCTGAGGCCGGGGCAGCGGTGGCCCACCATCTGCAGCAGCGGCTGGCTGGTCAAGGCCTGCTGGAGATCAAACGCAGCCGGATCTGGCAAGGTCATCCGGGTTGGCACTGCCAGCACCAGCCGGTCGATCAGCAACCTGTGCTCGCGTAACTGCGGCAACTGCGGGCGGCGCATAAAGCCAAGCTGGAGTTGACCGGAGAGCAGTTGCTCCTGCTGGATAGCGGAGGGCATATCCTGCAGATGCACCATCACATCGGGCACCTGCTGCTTGAAGCGGGCGACCAGCGAGGGGGCCAGTGCAAAGCTCGACAGACCAAAACCAATCTTGAGCCGACCGGCTATCCCGCTCGCTACCGCCAGCGCATGGCTCTCGAACTCCCGCCCGTGCTCGACCAGCGCACTCGCCTGGGTCAGCAGCTGGGCGCCGACGGCAGTCAGTTCTGCGCCGTGACGACCGCGATTGAACAGGGTGCTGCCGAGGGTCTGCTCCAGTCCCTGGATCTGCTTGGTGAGGGCGGGCTGGGTAATGAAGAGGCGATTGGCCGCTTCCCGGTAGTTGGCGGTCTCGGCCAGCATCACGAACGCCTGCAGTTGTTTAAGGTCGAATTTCATTCCGTTTGATTATCGAAAGTGGTCATTTACTCATTATAAATTATCTAAACGCCCTGTTCTAATGGGGCTGAAAGGGGAGCCGAGTCCCCTCCGACCTGGAACAAGGAGTCATATCATGTCTACCCAACGCTATCTCTTTTTGATCAAAGGCTCTCTGGTGCTGGCCCAGCCGCTGGCCGCGCCTGAAACGGGGGAGCTGCTCGCCAGCCTGCTGCAACAGGGGTTTGTGGTCGGCCCGCTGCAGGTGTGGGCTGGCAGCGCCGAACAGGCGCTCGCCTGTTATGAACGTGCCGCCCAGCAGCAGGCTTTTGCCGATGCGCTGCAGGGGGCTGAGCCTGAGCTTACGGGAGTATCGGCATGATTACCGGCATGAGTCGCGAACCGGCCGTTTGTACAGGCGGTACAAAAACCATGGCGGTCGCCGCCCTGCTGCTCGATATGGATGGCACCCTGGTCTGCTCGACCGACGATGTGGAGCAGGTATGGCGGATCTGGTGTCGTGAACATCAACTCGATCCCGAGCCGGTGCTGGCGATGTGCCACGGTATGCGCTCGCGGGAGGTGATCCGGGCGCTGGCCCTGCAACTGGATGTGGAACGGGAGGCGGCGCGGCTCGACGAGCTGGAGATGCTGCATACCGGCGGCGATGCCATCGCCGGGGCTGGTGAGTTGCTGCGCCGCTTGCCGCCAGAGCGCTGGGCCATCGTGACCTCCGCCAGTGAGCGGGTTGCCCGTCACCGCCTGCACTGTGCCGGTTTGCCGCTGCCCAACCTGCTGGTGGGGGCCGAAGCTGTGGTCAATGGCAAACCCGATCCCGAGCCCTATCTGCTGGGGGCTGAACGGCTTGGTGTCTCGCCCGCTGGTTGTCTGGTGTTCGAGGATGCCCCTGCCGGTATCGAGAGCGCCCTGAACGCAGGCTGCACCGTGGTACAGGTGGGGGGCGATGTGCCGCTTAATCCGGCAGTGGTGGCGGTGATCCGCGACTGGCGCGAGGTGAAGGTGGAGGTCGGAGAGACATCTCTGCTGGTGACGCTGCCTGCTTGATCGATGGAGAGAGCACGTTGCAGCCACAGCCTGCCGCAATAAAAACGCCCCCGATCTGCGGGGGCGTTTTGCTATCTGGGCGTTATTTGAAAACGCGGAAACGGGTGGCGTCGTCGATAAAGGTCTTCTCTCCGGCCGGTTGCTTGATGCTGCCAAAAGGCATCTGGGCGCGCAGCAGCCAGCTGGCGGGCAGGTTCCACTCCTTGCGTACCGCCTCGTCGATCAGCGGATTGTAGTGCTGCAGGGAGGCGCCGACTTTCTCCTGCGCCAGCGTCGTCCAGACCGCAAACTGGGCGATGCCGGTGGCATGTTCCGACCAGATGGGGAAGTTGTCGGCATAGAGGGCGAATTTTTGCTGCAGATCCTTGATGACGTCGGTGTCCTCAAAGAACAGCACTGTGCCAAAGCCTGCTCGGAAGCTGCCATCCACCTTGGCCTCACTCTGGGCGTAGGCCTCCGGCGGCACGATCTTTTTCAGCTCGGCTTTGACGATATCCCACAGCTTGTGGTGCTGGGCACCAAACAGGATGACGGCGCGGGAGCTCTGGGAGTTGAAAGAGGAGGGGCTGTGCCTGATGGCATCCTGGATCAGGGCCGTCAGCTGCTCCGGCGTATGGGAGACCTGGTCACCCAGGGCATAGATGGTACGACGTGCTTTGATCTGCTCGATAAACGGACTGCTCATAACATCTCCTTTGCTTGATAGTCACCGGGCGCCAGCCTTGTGGCCAGCCATCCCCTGTTGTTCAAGCTATAGACTATACCACCCGATTATCTTCCGGGCGTTTACATGCAGTGGGTTCACTTTCAACCGGGGGTAAAAAACCGTCTGCAGGCGACCGGATTGATCGCCTGCAGATGGAGCTGGTTTAGCTGAACAGCAGGTAGGAGAGGGTCATGCAGCAGATGATGCCCGAGATGATGGGCACCGAGGTGCGCTTGATGATCTCGATGGGGTTGCTGCCGGTGATCGAGGCGATGACGATGATCACCGCGGCGACCGGCGACATGGAGCGGATCAGGTTGGCGGTGAGCTGCATCGGCAGGGCCACCGAGACACTGTTGACCCCGACCTTCTCGGTGATTTCGGGAATGATGTTGATAAAGGAGTAGAAGACAGCCAGACCGCTGCCGCTGATAAAGCCGATCAGCGCCGCCGTGCCGGAGAAGAAGAACATCAGGATGGAGCCGACACCGTCGATGTGTTTCACGCTATCGACCAGGGTATCTATGATGCCGATGGCTTTCAGTCCCTCCACCAGCATGCTGGCCGCCACGATGAGCGAGACCACCTGAGCGAGCCCTGTGCCCATGCCGGTAAAGAAGATGGCGAACTCCTTGCTGGTCTCCTTGATATTGCCCTTGCGCAGCAGCTCCACCCCTATGGTGAGCAGCAGGCAGACGAAGGTGATCTCCACCAGCCCGAGGGAGATATGGGTGAAGCAGATGCCGAACAGCAGTACCAGCACCAGTGGCAGTACCGGAAAGAGGCCGTAGTAGGCGGGCGGCAAGCCGGTGGGCACGGCGAGCGACTCCTCTTTTTCCTCCAGTCCGCCGCGCGCCTGCTGGCGCTTGTCCATCGCCTTTTGCCAGAAGTAGTGCACCACTGCCATCAACGCCAGCGTCGGCAGCGAGATGGGGGCGTGGTAGGAGACGATGTACTCCACCAACGGGATCCCCAGCTTCTGGGCGGCCAGCACGTTATCGGCCCCCAGCGGGCTGGGCATGATAGTTGCGGTTGTGGCAATGACGGCCCCGGCGGTGAGGGAGGACATGTTCGATGCCTTGAGCACCGGATAGAGGGTCGCCATCAGCAACACCGCCAGACTGGCAGCGCTCGGCACCACCAGCGAGAGCAGGTTGCCCAAGAGGAAGATCACAGGCACCAGCAGGTAGGGGGAGCGGATACGGCTCAAGGGGCGGGTCAGCAGCATGACGGTGACGTCGTTGGCGCCGATGTGGCTCATGTAGCTGGAGAAGCCGAACAGCACCATGATGGTGAGACCGACATTGCCCATCTGGCTGATGAAGATCTGCTTGATCTGGACGAAGGGATCGAGCCAGCTGAGGCCGCTGCTCTGCGCCGCAGGCAGCAGGGGGTGGCCCAGTCCGACGGCGGCAAACATCAGCAGCAATCCGGCGCCAAACAGCACTATCTTGGCATCGTAGTTTTTGGCGATGAGATAGCCGCAGATGACCAGGATCAGGGTGCTGACAATTATTTCCAGCATGTTTCCAACACTCTCTTCTTGATGTGAATGGGCCAGCGAGCTGGCGGTTCGGGATCAGATGGCGCGGGCAAGGGTCTCCATGCACCAGGCCCTGAATCCGGGCACGTCGATATCGAGACACACCTCGGCATTGGGCGCTCGCTTGAGCCGGTTGTTGATATCCACCGAGGTGGTGCCGAGGGTGTGTTCACCCCGGGTCTCGATGGCCACATGGCAGGCCCGGGTGATAAAGAGGTCGGGGCGCACCAGATAGGCGATGGCGCAGAGATCGTGCATCTTGAGCCCGGTCTGCATGCTGCCGCCGCGATAGTGGCCGAACAGGGCGTGGAGCATGGCGCCGGTGCGGTTGAGGGCGGGCAGCGCTGCAATCATCTCGCCGGTCAGGGTGGCCCGGCTGGTGACATCGAGTCCGCACATCACGATGGGCAGGCCGCTGCTGAAGACGATGTGGGCCGCCTCGGGATCCACGTAGATATTGAACTCGGCATTGGGGGTGTGGTTGCCCCGACCGGCCGAGCCACCCATCAACACGATCCGCGCGATCTTCTCCCGACACTCGGGGTGCAGGGTGAGCAGCAGGGCGATATTGGTCAGCGGCCCGATGGGCACCAGCGTCATGGGTTGTTCGCTGGCGAGCAGGGTGGCCTTCATGGCTTCGATGGCATGCTCCGGCATCGGCTGTTGCCCGGGCTCGGCAAACTCGTAACCATCGAGACCGGAGTGGCCGTGGATGTGGCTGGCGTTGTCGAGGGGGCGCACGAGGGGCTGGCTGGCACCCTGTGCCACCGGCACCTCTTGGCCGAAAAAGTGCAGCAGGCGCAGGGCGTTGCGGGTGGTCTTGCCGACATCGACATTGCCAGCGACCGTGGTGATGAGCGCCAGCTCGATCCCGGGATGAAACAGGGCGGCGGCGATGGCAACGGCATCGTCGATGCCGGGGTCGGTATCCAGAATAATGGCGACAGGGTTCACGCTGTTCTCCTCGGTGTTAATCGGCTTGGCGGGCATCGGCTTGGCTGGCATCGTGGGGCCAGCAGCAGATGAAGGGGTCGACAATCTCGCGGGTCAGGCCATCGGTGAGGCCGAGATCGGTCAGATGGGGCCCCGCATTGCAGGCAAGACAGGTTCCTTCGATGGCCTTGAAGACCCGGTAGGGGGGCTCCCACTCCACCACCTTGCCGCTCACTTCGCGCAGGGCGTGGAAGCTGGCGGCCAGCTCGCTGGCTGGCAGGTCGGAGAGCATGCCGGCGATGGGCATGGCAACGTGGGCCAGCACCTTACCCTGCTGAACGACCGCCATGCCGCCCCCGCTGGCGATCAGGGTATTGGCGGCCAGCATCATCTCTTGCGGGTCGCGCCCCAGCACCACCAGATTGTGGGAGTCGTGGGAGTAGCTGGTGGCGATGGCCCCCTGCAGTTCGCCCCACCCCTCCAGCAGCGCCAGCCGAGTGCCCCCCTGATGGCGACCATGGCGGTGTTGCACCGAGATGAGGCTAAATCCCGCTGGCACGATGACCTGACCATCCCGAACCTCAACTTCGGTTTCACTCCACTGGGTGAAGCGAGCCCCCTTGATGGTCTTGAAGCGGGCACGCCCCGCAGCCAGCCCGGGTACCGGGATGATGAACTCCTCCAGCGTGCGCAGGGGGATCTGCATGGTTTCGCGCGGCGCCTGACAACCAGCGACAGGCTCGGAGGGTTTGAGAATGGCGCCATGGTGGGCGACCCGCTGGCCGCCGCTGTAGACCCAGAGCGGGTTGAGATCGGTGAGGTTGTCGAACACCACCAGGTCGGCGCAGCGGCCGGCGGCAACCAGCCCCAGATCGTTGCGCTGCAGCCGGATGGCGGCATTGAGGGTGGCCATCCGCAGCACGTCGGGTACCGCCAGCCCCAGCTCTGCCAGCAGTTTGACCAGCGCAATCATGCCACCCTTCTCCAGCAGCATGTCGGGCGGCACATCGTCGGTACAGAGGGTGATTTGGGAGGAGAGGTGGGGCAGCTGTTTCAGCGCTGCGACGATCTCCGGCAGCAGGTAGGGGTGGGAGCCGCGCAGCTGCAGGGTGAGCCCGGCCCGCAGCTTCTCCAGCGCATCGGCAGCCGAGGTGAGTTCGTGATCCGAGCTGACCCCGGCGGCAAGATAGGCTTGTAGCCGGTGACCACACAAGCCCCGGGCGTGTCCCTCAATCAGGGCATTGCGCTGCAAACCGGCGTGCAGGATGCCGGTCATCCGCTCGCTGCCGCCCAGCACCCCCTGCATGTCCATCACCTCGGCGATCCCCGCCACCTCCGGCCACTCCAGCATGGTCGCCATCTCGGGGCCATGGAAGTCGGCGCCCGACATCTCGAGACCCGGTGTCGAGGGAACGCTGGAGGGGGCGGCGCAGATGACCCGCAGCGGCAGGTTGCGGCTGGCGTCGATGGCGTAGCGCACCCCCGCCAGCCCGAGCACATTGGCCAGCTCGTGGGGATCCCAGAAGATGGTGGTGGTGCCCTGCGCGACCACCACATCGGCGTAGCGCTCCGGCGTCAGGTGGGAGCTCTCCACATGAACATGGCTGTCGATAAGACCGGGCGAGAGATAGGCGCCGGCCAGATCGTGGGTCTCGCGTGCCTGCTGGAAGGTGCCGACCGGATGGACGCTGGCGATCAGCGGGCCGACCAGCCCCACGTCGACGGGGCGGATCTCGCCGGTCACCATGTCGATCAGGTTGGCGTTGGTCAGCAGCAGATCGAAGGGGGCTTCGCCGAGGGCTGCCTGCACGGCGCGGCGGCGCAAGTTGAGGGATGCATCTTGTTCACACATGAAGGAGATGGCCTGACAAGGGGAATAATGGGCCCACTTTAGGGAGGGGATTGGCCCGTGCATAGCGCAAAGAATTTATAACTGGATAAGAAAGGGTTATGCTGCTGCAAACGTTTTTCTCCGGTTGTCGATTTCATGTCCGAACCCTGGCGCCGTCTGCCTGCGCTCTCTCTCAAGCAGATCCAGTATTTTGTCACGCTGGCCCAGCTGCGCCACTTCACCGAAACGGCCAATCAGATGGCCATCAGCCAGCCCGCCCTGAGCAGTGCCCTGCGCCAGATTGAATCTGTGCTTGGCGGTAAACTGTTTCACCGTACCGCGCAGGCGGTCACCCTGACCGAACAGGGGGAGGCGATCCTGCCCCACGCCAAGGGGCTGCTCAATGTGGCCCACGCCGCTTTTGCCGATATGCAGCAGGTGATGGCAGAAGGGGGCGATGGCACCCTGCGCATCGGTCTGATCCCGTCGGCCTGCACCCTGATGTTTCCGCTGGCGGCCGCCCGTCTGCAGCAGCAGTTTCCGGGCTTGCGGGTCGAGTTTCAGGATCACACCAACGACGGTCTGTTGCAGGCGCTGGCCGAGGGGTCTCTGGATGCGGGGATTGGCGTGCTGGATGGCGAGTTGCCCGGTTCGCTGGAGGTGACGCTGCTGCTGGACGATGCGCTGGTGGCGGTGATCAACCGGCAGGATCCGCTGGCAGCGGCGGAGGCCATCAGCTGGCAGGCGCTGATCCGCCGCGACATCGCCCTCTTTGCCAGAGGCAACGTCAGCCGGCAGGTCAACGGGCTGGCCCAGAGCCAGCTGCCCGGGCTCAAACCCAGATACACAACAGATTATGTCGAGACGCTTTACGGCCTGGTGCGCTCCGGGCTGGCGGTTGCCATTCTGCCCGGGCTCTATGCCGCGAACCAGTGCGATCCCCAGCTCAAGGTCGTGGCGTTGCGCGAACCGGTGCTGAGCCGCACCCTGGCCCTGATGTGGGCGAAGGGGCTCTCTCGTTCAACCCGCATCGATGAGGGGCGCGCGTTGCTGCGTCAGGTCATCATGGCGCAGTACGCCGCATCCTCCTCTCGCTAACCGGCTGTCGGGCTGGTGACAGGAGCTGTCCGATGGCCGCTTGACCCTGACGGGAGCAGGTTGTGGCAACTGCCTTTGGTTGCTCGCCTCCACTTCTGATATTTCACCGGTTTCCCCTTCTGATTCAATTCGTTGCATCGATGGCTCCGCCCGCATTCCTGATTTGGCGCGACTTGAGCAGCATGGGTGGCGATTGTCCCCCATCTGGCGCTGGCCCCGCTGCTTTGTATAGTGCCGGTGGAATTAATCAGGTTTGACAGGAGTACCGATGGAGATGAATTCGCGCGCGCTTCGCGCACTGGCCCTGTTGGGCGCCTTGCTCGCTGGCAGTACGACCGTGCATGCCTCCGAGACCCTCAATACCATTCTTGGTGGCGGCGCAGGTGGGGTTGCGGGCACCATGATCGGCAAGGAGCTGGGGGGCGATACCGGTGCGCTGGTTGGTGCGGCCATTGGTGGCGCAGCTGGTGGTGCGGCGACGGCCAACAAGGGCAACAAGAATGAAGCGGCCCTTGGCGGCGCGGTGGGGGCGCTGGGTGGTGCCGCCATCGGCAAGAGTGTCGGTGGTGATACCGGCCAGCTGATCGGCGCCGGCGTTGGCGGGGCGAGCGGCTCGGCCATCGGTGCCAAGACCGGCGATGGCCACCAGAGTCAGGATCGCTATTACGATGATGACCACCATCACAAACACCACAAAAAGCACAAGAAGCATAAAAAGCACAGATGGCATGACGACGATTGATCGCCATCTGTCGTGAATGGTGGGAATGAAACAACGGGGCCAGTGGGCCCCGTTTTGCATGTTTGCTCAGACCAGCCGGTGCTGGCGGCGACCGGCGGCAAAGGCGTTGATGTTGTCGATCAGCTGGTCGGCCAGCCGCTGCATCGACTCCTCGCTGGCCCACGCCACATGTGGGGTGAGGATGAAGTGGGGGTATTGCAGCGCCTTCATCAGGGGATGGTCGGGGGGCGGCGGTTCGACGCTTGCCACATCGAAACCGGCACCGCCGAGGCGGCCGTTGGCCAGCGCCCGCAGCAGCGCCTCTTCATCCACCAGACCGCCACGGCCGACGTTGATCAGCAGGGCGCCCGGTTTCATCAAGCCTAGCTCCCGCTCGCCAATCAGGTTGCGGGTATAGGGGGTGAGCGGGCAGTGCAGGCTGATCACATCCGAGCTTTGCAGCAGCTCGTCGAGGGGCAGGCGATCTTCGTCGTGGCTGCCACCGATCTGGCTCTGGGCGTAACGTACCGTCATCCCCATTCCCTTGGCCCGCTCGCCGAGCGCCTGACCCAGGGTTCCCTTGCCGATGATGCCAAGCTGTTTGCCGTGCAGATCCATGATGTTGTGGTCGAAGAAGCAGAACTGACCGCTCTGTTGCCAGCGCCCCTCCAGCAGCGACTGGCGCCAGCAGAAGAGGTTGCGCGACAGGGCCAGCATCAACGCAATGGCGTGTTCCGGCACAGAGGGGCCCGAGTAGTTGCGGATGTTGCATACCCCGACGTTGGCGGCGCGGCACGCCTCCAGATCCACGTTGTCGCTGCCGGTGGCTGCGAGCGCGATGAGTTTGAGTTCCGGCAGTTGGGCCAGCTCGGCGGCGCCGATGCGCACCTTGTTGATGATGGCGATGCTGGCATCTTTCAGCCGTTCGACCACCTGTTCCGGGGCAGTGCTGGGATAACTCTGCCAGTGGTGGGGAAAGTCGGGATGATGCAGGGTGATGCCCGCATCCAGGGTATCGCTGTCGAGAAACACAATCTGCTGCATGTACCTTCCTGCCATATTCGGGTTTGAACCGTCATGATGCCAAAAAGGGCGCCATCAGAGCCAGTATGCCGCGCCATGGCGGGTGGGCTTTCTCCGGCAGATGTGATGTTGCGCGTGCTTTGTGGCCCTGGTCAGAGCCAGCCCAGATGGTTGAGCCACCCCTGAATGCGGGTGGGGGTTTCGCCCAGTTCCATCAGGGCGTAGGGGCGATAGTTGAGCTTGTGGCTGCGACGGCTCTCGGTCTGGCGTGCCTCGGCCGCCAGCAGCGGCCAGCGGCCGCCATCCTCCTGATAGAGATCCAGAGTAGGGATGGTGCCCTGCGCTATCTCTTTTGCGAGGATCTGGTTGCTCTGCTGGTCGGGGAAGAAGCCATCGAGCAGCACCAGCGCATCGGGGGCGGGCAGTTGTTCGCTGGCGATAAGGTTGGCTGTCCAGGCGGCGCCGGTGCCTTGCGCCAGGATCAGCTTGAAGCCCCCCTCCTGCAGCTTGGCATCGGCCAGCTTGCTGATCCGCTCTGCTAGTTGCTTGCGAAAGGCGTCACTCTCCTTGGCTTTTTTCTCGGCGGCGGGGTCGAGCTCGGTTTGCTGGGGAGAGGGGAGCAGCAGCAGGGTATCAAAGCCCAGCTGGCTGAGGGCACGGGTCAGTTGCCAGAGCTGACCGCTGCGCTGCCAGTCGGGCAGCAGGATGGCGAGACCCACATAGTTGTCGCTGTCATGCTTGGCAAACAGCACCGTCTGCTTGTCGATCTGGGTAGCCTCGGGTTGCCCTTTCCAGTCGCTCGCTTGCCAGTGATCGAGGGGGAGTGGCTCTGCGATGGGCGGCGCAACGTCGCTCGCCTGCGCGACATGGCCAGCCAGCATGGTCAATAACAGCAGTGATAAGGATAATCTGGCCATAGTGTGCTCCCCCGGTTATCTGGGTTAGCGGCGGCGGTGGGATTTTCTGAAGGGGGAGGCGGCGTTATGGCCGCGAACAGGCAATAAAAAAGCGAGCCGGAGGCTCGCTTTTTTGCAATCAATTCAACGTGGTCAATTAGTTGACGCGACGCTTGAATTCACCGGTGCGGGTATCGATTTCGATCTTGTCACCGATTTCTACGAAAGCGGCAACAGCCAGCTCGTAGGTAGTGCCTTTCAGACGGGCAGGCTTGGTCACTTTACCGGAGGTGTCGCCACGGGCAGCCGGTTCGGTGTACTCAACTTCGCGCACGATGGTGGTCGGCAGTTCTACGGAGATGGCTTTCTCGTTGTAGAAAGTCACTTCACACAGATCTTCCATGCCGTCTACCAGGTAGTTCAGCACGTCACCCAGGTTGTCTTTCTCTACGTCGTACTGGTTGTACTCGGTGTCCATAAAGACATACAGGGGGTCGGAGAAGTAGGAGTAGGTGCACTCTTTACGCTCCAGCTGAACAACGTCCAGCTTGTCGTCGGCCTTGAAGACAGTCTCGGTGGCGCTGCCGTTCAGCAGGCCTTTCAGCTTCATTTTGACCACGGCGGAGTTACGGCCGGATTTGTTGAATTCAGCCTTCTGGACCACCATCGGCTCGGTGCCGATCATGACTACGTTACCAGCGCGGATTTCCTGAGCGGTTTTCATGTAAAAAATTCCTGTTCGTGAAACGGACGGATAAAAACTGCCAGATTATATACGGCTTTCCAGAAATTTCACCAACCTCGTGACGAGATCCCCATCCCGGAGCAGCTTCTGTGACCAGAGTCGCCCATGTTGCTGCCAAATCGCGCTGTATTGCGGCCATTGGGCCCAGAGTGCGCGGCAATCTTCCCCACGGTTGAGAGCCAGATTGAAGCGGCGCAGCCATTGGCCGCAATCGGCAGGCAGATCAGCAAGATAGTGGTCGAGGAACTGCTCCAGTTTGATCAGATGGGCCTCCTCCTCCTGTTGGTAGATATGCCAGAGGAAAGGACGTGCTGCCCACTGGGCCCGCACGAAGGAGTCCTCCCCGCGCACCAGATTGAGATCGCAGCTCCACAGCAATCGATCGTAACCGGCCTGATCGGTCATCGGCAGCAGCTTGATGCTGAGGTTGCCCGAGTGGAGCAGCTCTCCCGCTTTGGCCGCAGGGATGGCATCTGCCAGACCGGCGCCGGTGAGCACATCGTTGAGAGAGCGCCCCAGCGGCAGCAGCAGGGTGACGGGCGTGGCGCTCTGGCACCAGCTCTCGACCAAGCTTTGCAGTGCATCGCTCTCGTAGGTAAAGAGGCTTACCCGCTGCTCGTGCTCTTGCTTGGGTGGCAAACCGAGGCTGGCCCAGTAGGCTGCCAGTCCCGCATCATCTTGCTGCCACTGTTCCCGTTCGGCGATGAGGTCGTGCTCGCACAGGAGACCGCCGGTTTTAGCGGTAAAGCCCGGGAAGAAGAAGTATTTGTTGAGGCTCTGGTTGCCAACTCGTTGTGGCGAGGCGAGGCCGTGGCAATCCTCGACCCAGCTCTCCGCCGAGAGGTACTCCAGATTGATCCAGCAGGGGGGCTTGGGTTGGCTCGCCATCTGCTCGGCCATTCGTTCAATGAAGGGGGCGGGCAGCTCGCAGGCAAAGGCCTCGATCACCACTCTGGCCGGGGTCATGTCGGTCGGCAGGGACTCATGCCAGTGCTGGATATAGATGCCATCGACCCACTGACCATCCTGTGCCGGGTCGAGCCCGGGGCAGATGCGGGCGAAACTTGCCAGATCGTCCACCCAAAGCCGCACCTGAACCTCATCGCCATGTGCCGCTATATTCCCCTCCCGCTTTAGCTGGCGGGCAAGTCGCCAGGTGACACCGATGTCGCCGAAGTTGTCGACGACGCAGCAGAAGATATCCCAGTCAAACGGGGGCAGGGGAGTTGTCATGGCTCGGGGTTCCAAATGCAAAAAAACCGGTGCGCAGGGTAGCACACCGGTTGACTGGCTTCTAACCGTCAGCGTGTGACGGCGGTCTGTGGCAGGTTACTCCTTGCCGTAGACGTTGTTCTCTTGCTCGCGTACCCGGATGAAGGTGGTGCGCTTGGTGAGCTCTTTCAGCTGGCTGGCGCCCACGTAGGTACAGGTGGAGCGCACGCCGCCCAGAATATCGCGCACGGCGTTCTCGACCGGGCCGCGGTAGGGCAGCAGCACGGTTTTACCCTCGGAGGCGCGGTATTCGGCGACGCCACCGGCGTGCTTGTCCATGGCGCTGGAGGAGCTCATGCCGTAGAACTTCATGAAGGGTTCGCCGTCTACATCGACGATCTCGCCACCGCACTCTTCGTGGGCTGCCAGCATGCCACCCAGCATCACGAAGTCGGCGCCGCCGCCGAACGCTTTGGCGACGTCGCCCGGGCAGGTACAGCCGCCGTCACCGACGATCTGGCCGCCGAGGCCGTGGGCCGCATCAGCACACTCGATGATGGCGGAGAGCTGCGGATAACCGACGCCGGTCTTGACGCGAGTGGTACAGACTGAGCCCGGGCCGATGCCGACCTTGACGATGTCGGCGCCGGAGAGGATCAGCTCTTCGACCATCTCGCCGGTCACCACGTTGCCCGCCAGAATGACGTGGTTGGGGCAGGCTTCACGAATCTTGCGCACGAACTCGACGAAGTGCTCGGAGTAGCCGTTGGCCACATCGACACAGATGAAGCGCAGCGCTTCGGACATGGCGAGGATCTGGCGGGTCTTGGCGAAATCTTCAGCCGAGGTGCCGGTGGAGACCATCACATGGCCCAGCAGCGCCGGATCGGTCTCGTTGACGAAAGCTTGCCACTGCTCAAGGCTGTAGTGCTTGTGTACCGCGGTCATCATCTCGAAACCGGCCAGCGTGCGCGCCATGGCAAAGCTGCCGACGGTATCCATGTTGGCGGCGATAACGGGTACGCCTTGCCATTGGGTTTGAGTGTGTTTGAAGGTGAACTGACGGGTCAGGCTTACTTGGGAACGGCTCTTGAGAGTAGAGCGCTTGGGGCGGAACAGGACATCCTTGAAACCGAGCTTCAAGTCTTCTTCGATACGCATTACAAATTCCTTATTGAGCCTTGTTGAAAGTCACTTTTGCAGTGGCAAATTTTCGGCAGGCGCAAAAAAACCGGTGGTTTTCAGGCCCTCCGGTTTACAACAGTGTAGGCAAAAATCCCTTCAGAACAAGACTGATAATTCGCTCATTGTTGTGGTAGCCTTTGGCGTCACAACCTGAGGTTGGCCACAAGCTTCATCCAGCACCTTGTCTTGCCTCCCGTTTACCTCTTTTCCCCCTGTTTTCAACCCTATGCAATCGGCGTCGTTGCTGCCACCGACTGTCGCCTGCCGTTGCGGTTTGCCGGGCTGGTTGCGGCTGGTCACTACAAATCGGGTTGACCCCCGGGTTGGCTGTGATAGATCTG
Organism: Aeromonas sp. L_1B5_3; assembly: GCF_963866575.1. Taxonomy (NCBI): domain Bacteria; kingdom Pseudomonadati; phylum Pseudomonadota; class Gammaproteobacteria; order Aeromonadales; family Aeromonadaceae; genus Aeromonas; species Aeromonas sp. L_1B5_3. The sequence goes on along the minus strand of NZ_CAWMDN010000079.1, from coordinate 70,026 downwards.
GGCGCAATATCGACAATGCGAGAAATCGTGATGGGCAAAAGATTGTTGAGTGCCGCCATCCTGTGGGGGCTTTGTGGCAGCGCACTGGCGGCAACACCGACCAGCTATGGCTGGGTCGAGAAGGGACTCATCATGCCGATCGGTGTGGCGGTGAAGATGAAGCTCGATACCGGTGCGCTCACCTCCTCTCTTGATGCGCGCTCCCTCGTCCACTTCAAACGGGATGGTAAACCCTGGGTGCGCTTCATGCTGGATGTGACCGACGCCGACAGCGGTGAGCGGGTCAAACAGCAGTTCGAGCGTCCGGTGGAGCAGAGCGTGACCATTCGCGGCGCCGGGGGCATCGAGCAGCGGCCGACCGTCACCATGTCCATCTGTCTGGGGGACAAGGTGTACGAGGAGTGGTTCACCCTGCGGGATCGCAGCGACATGATCTATCCGGTGCTGCTTGGCCGTCGCCTACTGGCGGATCTCGGCCCGGTGGATGCCGGTCGAACCTTTACCGTGCAGCCAAATTGTCATTGATAGCAAACAGCCCGCATCGCGGGCTGTTTGCTTATCGCTCATCTTGCCAGCGGAAGCGGGAGGAACACACTCACTTCCAGCCCTCCCTCCGGCCGGTTGTGGACATCAAGCTCGGCGCCGTGCAGCTGGGCGATACGCGAGACAATCGCCATGCCAAGGCCAACGCCGTCACCCTGCTGGGGATTGACCCGAAAGAAGCGCTCGCACAGCCGTGACAGTGCCGCGGTCGGAATGCCGGGGCCGTTGTCGCGGATATCGACCCTGACCCTGTGCCCCTCCTGTTGCACATTGACGGTGATCTCGCCCCCGGCCTGGGTGTAGCGCAACGCGTTGTCGATGAGGTTGCTGAAGAGCAGATCGAGCAGGGTGCCCTGACCCATCACCATCAGATTCTCATCCCCTTCCAGCGAGAGCTGTTGATCCTTTTTCAGGGCAATGGGGGCCAGCGTTGCCAGCGCGGTTTGCAGCAGCTGGCTCAGGTTGAGCTCGCTCTGCACCACCCCTTGCTGGTTGTCGATGCGGGCCTGGGTCAGCAGCTGGCGGATCAGCCGGTCGCTGCGATCGAGGGCCTGTAGCATCTTGTGCATCGATTGCTGGCGGCTCTCCTCATCCTCGGCACTCAGGGCGTTTTCACTGTGGATCCGCAGCACTGCCAGCGGGGTGCGCAGTTCGTGGGCTGCCTCGTTGGTGAACTGTTTCTCCCGTTCGATGGTTTCGGCCAGCGCATGCATCAGGCGGTTGATCTCGTTGGTGAGCGGAGTCAGTTCGTGGGCGCTGGTCTTGAGGTTGAGCGGGCTCAGGTTGGCGGGGTGGCGCTCGCTGATCGCTTGCGCCAGCAGGCGCAGGGGCGCCAGACCGCGGGTGATGAGCCACCAGAGCAGCACCAGCAGAAAGGGGAGGGTCAGCAACAGTGGCAGCATGGTAAGGGCCGCCATCTTGCTGGCCAGTTCACTGCGCTCGTCATCCCGTTCGGCCACCACCAGCCAGGTGCGGCCATCCTCGTTGTAGAGGGTGAAGGTGCGCCACTGATGGTGATCCTTTTTCACCGTACTGAAACCGCGGGTGAGCTCGACCAGTGGCTGATCCGGGGCACTGGGGGAGCGCAGCAGCATTACCCCCTTGTCGTTGAGCAGCTGGAAGTAGAGGTTGCGCTCGAACTCGTGACCATAGGGGGTGAGTTCCCGATCCTCGCCGCTCAGATTGAAGCTGGGATCCTTGGTCCACTCGTCGGGGTTTTGCACCTCCCAATCCTGATAGATGGTGCCATTGGCCGGCAGCGCACCTTGCTGGGCCAGATAGCGCTCCAGCAGCTGGTCGGTGATGCGGGCGGACTGGGCCAGCCGCGCATCGAACAGCTCCTCCATCTCGTGGCTCGCCTCCAGATAGCCGATGACGGCGCTAATGGTGAGGCTGAGCCCCACCAGCGTGAGAATGCCGGTGAGCAGAAAGCGGCGGATGGAGCGCGGTTTTTTCATCGGGGGGCACTCCGGCTGGCCTGATCAAGCTGGGGAATGATGTAACCGACGCCGCGAATATTGCGGATAAGGTCGCTGTAGAACTTCTTGCGCAAATGGTGGATATGTACCTCCACCGCGTTGCTTTCGGCCCCCTCGTCCCAGCCGTAGAGGCTCTGCTGTAGTTGCTCCTTGCTGAGCACCCGGCCGCTCTGGCTGATGAGCTCTTGCAGCAGCTTGTATTCGTGGGGGGTGAGCTTGACCGGGTCGCCCCGATAGGTGACCTGCTGCGCCTCGGGGTAGATAAGGATCTCCCCATACTCCAGCACAGCCTGCACCTGACCCTTGCTGCGGCGCACCAGCGCGCGCAGGCGGGCGTTGAGCTCCTGCAGGGCGAAGGGTTTGACCATGTAGTCGTCGGAGCCGGCATCCAGTCCGATGACCCGATCGTCGAGGGCATCGCGGGCGGTGAGGATCAGCACCGGCAGCTGGTGCCCCTCGCGGCGCAGCTTGCGCAGCAGGCTGAGGCCGTCGATATCGGGCAGGTTGAGATCCAGAATTAGGGCGGCAAACTCGTCGCTCTTGAGTGCCGTCAGGGCGGGCAACCCCTGTTGCAACCAGTCCACCGTATAACCGCTGTGGCGCAAGGCATCCTGCATGCCATCACCCAGCATCACATCATCTTCAACCAGCAGGATCCGCATTGTTATTCCCCTTGAAACGACTCTGCCCACCAGTATGCAAGCTGGTGGGCAGAGTTTAAATAGATCTCTGATACGGCAGAACTTTACAGCTTGGCGAGCCGCTCGCGGATCTCCATTTTGCGGCCCTCGTCCGCCACTTCCCGACCCGGGCGCGCTGGAGCTGCCATCGCCTTGTCCAGATAGGTTTTGGCCTCAGCCTTGCGCCCCTGATCCAGCAGGAAGTCGCCGTAGAAGAAGTTGGGGTCGATGCCGGTCGGGTTGATGGCCAGCGCCTGCTTGAGCAGCTGCTCCGCCTTCTCGTCATCGCCAAAACCGACCGGCCAGCCGGGCACCTGATAGTAGAGCGAACCCAGGCTGGTATAGGCGGAGCCCTCCAGCGCCTTGGGATCCTGCTTGATGGCCAGCTCCAGCTTGGCCTTGGCCTCTTTCACCAGCCCCAGCGCCCCCAGTCCGCCCTTGGCGCCAGCCCAGGTACTCTTGACGATGGCCGACCAGATGAGCAGGTCGGTGCGAAATGGCTCCTTGGCACTGGCCGCTTCGGCCTGGGTGCTCAGGGTTTCGAGGCAGCTCTCTTTCGCTTTGCCGCTCTGCTGGTACTGGCAGACGGCCCACTGTTGCTGAATAGGGGCGAGGGCGTCTGTGGCTGCCTGGGCGCAGGTCGAGCCAAGCAGGAGGGCGATGACGCAGGAGGTGGCGGATTTTAGCGCAACGTTCATATCAAAGTTCCTTTTTGGTCGGGATGGGGCGTGAGAGATCGGGCTGCAGCGCCGCGCCGCTCTCGGCCATACCCGGTTGTTGGCGGGCATAGCGTTTAATGATGGGCAGTTGTTTGGCCAGCGCCTTGTCGACGATGCCGGGCAGCAGGGCATTGAGTCGCACGAACAGCTTCTCCGGCCAGCCGAGCCAGCTGCGGCGGGTCTCGTTGCACAGGGCGATGATGGCCGCTTCGGCTACCTCCTGCGGGCTGTCGGTCTGGGTGCCGAGCGCCGCATTCATCTCGTAGGCAGCTTCGGAGTTGAGTTTGGTGCGGGTGGCTCGGGGGGCGAAGTGCAGCACCTTGATGCCGCTGCCCTCCAGCTCCCGCCCCAGCGCCTCGCTAAAGCCGCGCAGGGCGAACTTGGTGGCGCAGTAGACGCTGTAGCCCGGGTAGCCGATGCCGCCAAACCCTGACCCCATGTTCATGATGATCCCCGGTTTGCGCAGACGGGGCAGCAGGGCGCGGGTCAGCTGGACCGGCGCCTCGATATTGAGCAGCAGCTGGCGCTCGACCTGCTCGCTGCTCTGATCTTCCAGCCAGGCAAACTGGTTGCAGCCGGCGTTATTGATCAGGATGTCGAGCCCCTGCTCCAGTGCCGGGTGTTGCAGCAGCTTGGCCCGCTCATGGGGCACGCCAAGGTCGGCGATCACCACCTGATGGCGCTCGGGGTACGGCAGCGACTTGCACAGGCGCTCCAGCGCCGGAGCGCGGCGGCCGTGCAGCAGCAGATGGGCCCCCTGGGCGGCCAGCTCCTGAGCCAGCTCCTCGCCAATCCCGCCGCTGGCGCCGGTGAGCAGCACCGTTTTTCCTTCAAGTTTCATGATGCGGATTCCTTCTGGTCACGGCGTGGCGGTGAGGTTGTAGAGCATCTCGCCGTAGAGGCGATAGACCACCTTGGTGGAGTGGATGATGGCGGCCTGATCTGCCGGGCTCTCGACCTTATCCATCAAGGATTCAAAGAACTTGAGGTGCTCCTGATCCAGGGTGCCGTGGGAGCTGAGATAGCTCATCGCCTGCGGGGGCAGCCCGAGGCCGCTTTTCAGCTGGTCGGCCACAGTGAGGGCGATGGCGACGCTGGTGCCTTCCAGCACCTGGACCATGCCGAAGAAGCCCATGGGGTTGCCGCGCTGGATCTGGTCGTAGAGGAAGGCGACCATCAGCTCGATGGGCAGGCCGGGCTGGCCATGACGCACCGCCTCGGCATCGCCGCCACAGGCGCGGATGTCATTGAGGATCCACTCCTGATGGCCGTACTCCTCGTCGATGTACTCGGCAATGGCGCCGCGTACCCACTCGTACTCCTGACCCAGCTTGCCGCCGGTTGCCATCAGCAGCGGGACTGTGTGGCGCACGTGGTAGTAGGCCTGCGCCAGAAAGGCGAGATAGGTGTCGCGACTGATGTCACCACGGCGGCAAGCTTCAATGATGGGGGCCTTGAAAAGGTGCTCGCGCTCAGTGGCAGTGGCTTGTTGCAGAGTCTGATAGAAGCTCATGAGGATTCTCCTGTGGTGCCGGTTGCAAGGCACTGGCTGATCTGTTGGGCAAACTGGCGATAGGTCTCTTCCCGGCGCACCCGTCCGTTGGCGGTGAGCAGCCCGGGATGCTGGTCGAGTGCTACCGGCAGCCAGTGGTGCAGGCGGGCGTAGTCGGGGAGACGACGATTCAATACTTCGATCTGTTGTGGCAGCTCTGCCTCTTTGCCCGGCAGGGGCTGGATCAACGCCACGTTGGCGGGCTGGCCATCGCCGAACACCACGATACGGGCGATGGCGGGGCAGAGCTGGGCTTCAGCCTCGACCCACTCGGGGGAGAAGTTGCGGCCAAAGGCGGTGATCTGGACATTCTTCTTGCGCCCGGTGATGTGGAGGTAGCCCTCTTCATCGAGGCGGCCCAGATCTCCCGTGGCAATCAGCTCGGGGATTGACTCATCGCTACCCAGATATCCCAGCATGGCGCTGCCGCGTACCAGGATCTCGCCATCGTCACCGATGGTGACCCGGGTGTGGGGCAGGGGGCGGCCAACGCTGCCCGGCTTGTCAGTACCCATGGTGTTGAGGGCCACCACCGAGCAGCACTCCGAGAGGCCATACCCCTCGTAGACCGGCAGACCAAGCTGGCGGGCATGGGCGATAAGATCGGGGGCAACCTTGCCACCGCCGACGGCGATAAAGCGCAGACCGCGCAGCTGCTGGGCCAGCACCGGGGTACTGGTGCAGAGCGCCAGCAACAGGCGCAGCAGCTCGGGCACCAGCACCAGACTGTGAGTTGACCAGCGCAGCAGCGCCTCCCCCAGCATGGCTGGATTGAGCGAGCTGGAGCCGGTAAAGCCGAGTTCGCCGAGCGATGGAATGCGGCTGCAGGCACCGGTCAGCAGCGGCACATAGAGGCCGGTGAGGTTCTCAAGCAGGGTGGCCAGCGGCAGCAGGGTGAGGTGTTTTTCCACCTTGGCTGGCGCGACACGCTCGGCCAGCGATTCGCACACCGCCATCATGCTGGCCAGCGAGAGGCAGACCCCTTTGGGTTGGCCCGTGGTGCCGGAGGTGTAGGTGATCTTGGCGGTACCCTGTGGCAATGCCGGGAGGTTTGCCGGTTTGCGGCGCCAGAGCGGCAGTTCGCCGCTGACCAGCAAGAGCGGCTCGGCGGCGTGCCACCCCTGATGAGCCGGGCCAACCAGCGCATCGGCGCCGCTGCTCTCCAGCAGCCACTCTTGCTGCTCAAGGCTGAAGAAGTGAGGCACCGGTATGACCACGATCCCGGCTTTGGTGCAGGCCAGATCCATCAGCGCCCATGGCAAGCCGTTGTCGAGTTGCAGGGCAAGGCGCTTGATGCCGGCTTGCTGCAGCTTGCCAGCCAGATGCTGGATCTGCTGCCAGAGGCTGTGGTAGTCGAGCCGCTGCTGGCTGCTTAGCAGCGCAGGTGATTGCGGATTCTCGCGGGCATGTTTGGCGATGGCGTCGAACAGGCTCATTGGGCGCACCTTTTCTCACTGGTCAGGGTTGCATCGGTAAAGAGCACTGGCATGGGGGCCAGCAGGTTGAGCAGCAGGCTGCTCTGGGCGAGCACAGCCCGCCCCTGATTGATATCTCCCACCATCACCTTGGGCTGGCAGCGGTAGTACTCGCCCCAGGCAGCGGCGTCGGCACCGACCTGATGGGCCTGGGCGGGGGCCAGTTCGACCGGATTGAGGCGCAGGCGGGTGAAGCTGTTGCGCAGCTTGGCGGTGCCGGTAAAGACCACATAGTCGAGGGCGTTGTCACATAGCATGCGGCAGAGGGCGGCAAACATCAGGCGGGCATTGCCCGGCTCGCGACAGGCGAGATTGCCCACCTCGATGATGCGCTGGCGGTCGGGACGAACACCAAGGCGAGTCTCGATGGAGGCTTCGATAGGTTGCTCCAGATACTGCTCCAGATAGAGGCGATGCTCGCCGGCCTGGCTGCTGGCACGGTTGAGGCCACAGGCACCCACCAGCGTCCCGTCGGCGCGATAGAGTCCGATCAGGCAGGGCAGAAAATGGGGAATGCGGGCATTGAACTCCAGGGTGTAGGCATCCTGGATATAGGCTTGCAGCGCCATGACCTGCTGCTCTGATTCGGCCAGGATCAACCGGTAGGGGGCTTGGATCTCGGTGGTCATGGGGAGGCTCCTTCTCTTGCGATGGATTCAGAGTAAAAGCCCAAACTTAAGAAACCCTTAAGCGGCAAAAAAAAGTTGTCAGCATCCGGTACGGCAGGCAAGCTGCCCCCCTGTCGCCATCCCGAGGTATTCCATGTCATCGACTGCCTGCTGCCCCCTGTGTGCCAGCCATCACTCCTATCCCCTGCCGGTGGCAGGCAAGCGCTATCACCGCTGTCGCCAATGCGAGCTGGTCTGGCTGGATGCGGGTGATCATCTGGATGAGGCGGCGGAGAAGGCGGTCTACGACGGTCACGACAACCGGGTGGATGATCCCCGTTATCGCACGTTTCTGATGCGGGCTTTTGGCGAGGTGCTGGCGCGGGTGCCGCTACCTGCCAGCGGCCTTGATTTTGGCTGCGGTCCCGGCCCTGCGCTGGTGGCGATGGGGCGTGAGGCGGGTTACGACATGGCTGGGTATGACAAGTTCTATGCCGACTTTCCCGAGTTGCTGACGCGTCAGTATGACTTCATCACCAGTACCGAGGTGATAGAGCACATTGCCGAACCGCGCGCTGTGCTTGACCGGTTGTGGGCCTGCCTCAAGCCCGGCGGCATGCTGGTGCTGCAAACCCAGCGGGTGCTCGGTGACGAGCGGTTCAAGAACTGGCGTTACCGCCACGATCCTACCCATATCGTCTTCTTTGCCGAGGCGTCGTTTCGGGTGCTGGCTGCTCGCTGGCAGGCCGAGCTTGAGTTACCTCATGCCGATGTGGCGGTATTGCACAAAGGCACGCCCTGAGGCGTGCCTTGTTCTGTTGCTCGTTGGTGGGTTACTGGTCGTAGCCCTTGTCTTGCCACTGGTAGTACATCAGAGCCGACTTGACGCCGATTGACTTGAACGGCTCCGGCGGCAGCCACATCGGCAGCGTCTGCTCGGCGTGGTTGAACCAGGGGTGCTCTTTGCCCTGATAGAGGCTGGCCACAATGTCGCCAAACAGGAAGGAGAGGTTGATGCCGTGGCCGTTGTAGCCGAGGGCGTAGTAGATGTTCTTGTGATCCCCCATCACCCCCACCGCTTCGGTGCTGTCGCCGGTCATGCCGAGTACCCCGTCCCACACCTGTTCAAACTTGATCCCCTTGAGGGCCGGATAGAGTGTCACCAGCTCCTTCATCATCATGGCGCTGACCCGGTTGAGGTCTCCCTTGTAGTTGAGGCCGTCGTTGAAGACGTACTCGGCATTGCCACCGCCGATGACGATCCGGTTGTCCGGGGTCAATACCAGATGAAACAGGATGTTGCGGGTGTCATAAAAGGGCATCCGGCTCTGCCACTGGATGGCGTTGAGCTGATCCCGGGTAAGCGGTTCGGTCACGGCGCTCTGGGCGTGTACCGGAAAGACCCGGCCGCTGAAGTAGCCAAGTTTTGAGGTGTAGCCGTTGGTCGCCAGCACTATGCTGTCGGCGGTCACCTTGTACTTGTCGGCCACGTTCAGTTCGATCTGCTTCCCCTCCTTGATCCCGAGAACCGGGCTCTGTTCATAGATGGTGACGCCCGCCTGCTCCACCGCCTTGTGCAGGGCGTTGACCAGCTTCATGGCGTGTACCTGACCGCCATTGGGGTCGTAGACGGCGCCTGCGTAGCGGTCGGTGCCGAGTTTCTCTTCGGTGGTGTCGGCGTTCCAGTATTGCAGCGGGATGCCGAGGCGATTGGCGGTTTTTACATAGTCGCGGTACTCGGGAATATCCTCCTCATCGAGGATCGCCTCCACATAACCATCGAGCCTCATATCGGCATCGATGCCGGTCGATTCAACCAGTGCCTGCAGCTTGTGCATGCTGGCGACCGTCAGATCATAGTGGCGCTTGCTCGCTTCCCCCTCTTCATAGAGGTCCATCACCTCGGAGCCCGGCAGCACCATGCCGCCGTTGCGCCCCGAGGCGCCGCTGCCGACCTGTTTGGCCTCGAAGATGGCAATCTTGAGCGACGGATTGGCCTTTGCCAGATGCCAGGCGCTGGAGAGACCGCTGTAGCCGCCACCTATGATGGCGATATCCACCTTCAGATCTTGTGCCAGCGGGGCACTCTCCTCTGCCGGTTTCTCCTTGAACCAGTAGCTGGTGTTGGGCTCAAAGTCGCTCATTTTGGGGCCGCAGGCGGCGAGGAAAAAACAGCTGATACACATGGTCAACGCTCGTTGGCAGAGGGGGGTCGGGTTCATGGTTTGCTCCGGGTTCAGATTGCTTGTTCGGTGTTGCTGGCTGGTTGCGCCGTATTGACCCGGCGTCCGATATCCCGCAGCCGGGCGAGCTGGTCGGCAAGACCGGGCCCTTCATCCAGGCTGCTGACAAAATTCCACAGGTAGGTCATCACAGCATAGACATGGCCTGCGGAGACCTGGGGTTGGGCCATCAACATGGTGATGGCGAGCAAAAAGAGCAGGGCCGCGCTGACGCCGACCGCCAGAAAGGCGAGCGCCTCCCGATCCGATACCCGGATACGGATCCATGCGAGGGTGCGGTAGTGACGGGCCAGCCTGATTTGCTCGGCGTGCGTCACCAGCTTGACCTCGTGCTCCAGCCGGTCGTTGAGGCGCTCATGCAGCAGCTGGTTCTTGCGTGAAAAACCGGGCAGCAACAGACCGAACAGCAGCAGAACCCCCATACAGGCGATACCGACCCAGAACTCGATCACCGTCAGCATGATGGCGGCACCCATGATGGAGACCAGGCTGGTGGCCAGGATCGGGATATGTTTTTCGAAGAAGTCGACAAACTCCCGTGCCAAGGTGACCCGCGCCACTATGGTGGATTGCCCCTCCTGCTGCTGACGCTGGGCCAGGATCACCGGTACCGCCAGCGCTGCATAGATATGGGTGAAGGTGCGGGTATCGACCGCCCGGCGCAGGGCGCCAATGAGCCAGAACAGCAGCACGATGAGGGCATAGCTCGAGGCTTGCCACCACTGTCCCTTGACGATGGCGTCGATGGCAAAGCCGGCGAACAGGGGATAAGCCACCAGCAGGATGTTTTCGAGGGCGACCAGTGAGAAGGTACCAGCCAGCTTGAGGGGGTTGGCCCGTGCAATCGCCCCCAGCGAACGACCGGCCGAGTGTGGCAACGGCGTGGCCTGCTCGTTGCAACTGGCTGCCGAAGTGGTTGGTGTTGTCATGGGTTATCTCCTAAGATGTCGGAAATGCTAACTTTGAGCAAGTGCTCAAAGTTTGTTTGAGCGGTCGCTCAAAGTCAAGCAGAACGATTGATATCGCAGGAGGTAAGATGGCACGCCCATCAGCAGAACAGCGCAAAGAGATGATCATCGAGGCCGTACTGGCCCTGTTTCGGGAGAAGGGGATGGCCGCCTCTTCTACCCGTGACGTGGCCGAGCGCACCGGTCTGGCGCGCAGCCACGTCTACCACTACTTCAAGGATTGGAAAGAGCTCTGTCTCTGCGCCGTGGAGCGCTTCACCAGTCAGGAGATAGCCGAGCAGCGGGAGTGGCTGTTGCCGCTGCCGGCCCGCGAAGCGCTGCCGCTGTTCGTGCGGGACAACCTGCCGGCCAGTCAGGATGCCTCCTGGGCCATCTATCTCGATGCATGGAACGAGTCGCTACGCGACCCGGTATTTGCCGAGAGTTACCGCAAGACCATTCAGGCATGGCGCGAGGTGCTGGAGCAGATCCTGCAAAAGGGGATCGACAACGGCGACTTCATGGCCGCTGATACCGGACGACTGGCGCGCCAGATCACCTCCCTCATCAACGGCTATGCCGATGACCTCATTCTGGAGCCAACCCCCGAGACGGTAGAAGCCACCTATCAGGAGATCATGGCGGTGGTGAACCGGCTGGTACTGCCAAATAACCCGGCATAAAGCTGGGGGAGGGGTCATCAACTCTTCCCCATGTTTATTTGGCCGCTGTTCGGGCATGCTGGAGGTCGGTTACCAAGGAGTGGTTTGATGTCTATCCCCCATTTATCGCTACAGGATGCCCGTCATTTACAGCTGGCGGCGCAGGGGCTGCTGGTGCCGCGCCGCGGCAAGGCTGCCCCGGCCGATCTGCTAGTGACCATCCGCCGTATGGCGCTGCTGCAGATAGACACCATCTCGGTGGTAGCGCGCAGCCCCTATCTGGTGCTCTTTAGCCGTCTCGGCCAGTATGAACCTCGCTGGCTGGAGCAGTTGCTGGCCGACGGCGAGATCTTCGAATATTGGGCTCACGAGGCCTGCTTCGTGCCCCGCGAGGATTACCGGCTGCTGCGCCACCGGATGCTCGACCCTACCGCCATGGGCTGGAAGTTTTCGGCCAACTGGCTCGCTACCCATCAGCAAGAGATTGGCCGCCTTATCGAGCGCATTCGCCACCATGGCCCGGTACGGGCGGCTGACTTTGAACGCACAACCGGCAAGGGGAACGGCTGGTGGGACTGGAAGCCGGAGAAACGTCATCTGGAGGTGCTCTTTACCACCGGTCAGCTGATGGTGCGGGAGCGGCGCAACTTTCAGCGGGTCTATGATCTCGCCGAGCGGGTGCTTCCCGAGTGGAGCGACCAGCGGGATCTGCCGAGCATCGAGCAGGCGCAGCGGGATATGGTGCGCGCCAGTTGCCGGGCACTGGGGCTGGTCAAAACTGGCTGGGTGGCTGATTACTACCGGCTGCGGCGTGGCAAATATGACGCCTTGCTCCATCAACTGGCGGACGAGGGGGAGCTGTTGTCGGTACGTGTTGAGGGATGGCAGCACGGCGCTTTCGTGCACGCATCTCTGGCCGATGAGCTGGCAAGGGCGCAGGCGGGTTGTCTCAAGGCAACCCATACCACCGCCCTGTCGCCGTTCGATCCGCTGGTATGGGATCGCAAGCGTGCCAGTGAGTTGTTCAACTTCGACTATCGCATCGAGTGCTATACCCCGGCGCCCAAGCGTCAGTACGGCTACTTCGTGTTGCCGCTGCTGCATCGTGGCAAGCTGGTGGGCAGAATGGATGCCAAGGCCCATCGCCAGCAGGGGATCTTCGAGATCAAGAGCCTCTATCTGGAAGCCGGGGTGAGAGTGACCCGCCAGCTTGCGCAGGATCTGGCGAAGGCTCTGCAAAAGTTGGCCGAGTGGCACCAGACGCCGGCGCTGCACTATGGCGCCATTCCGGCGCCCTTGCTGGCCATGTGGCAATCTGGTGTTGCGCAAGGTGGTGAGGTAGCGGCAGTGGACTAATCTGCACGGTAACGTGTCGCAAGATGATGGCATGAGTGGGGAGAGAGGGATGAGACGAACCCGATTGCTGCTGGCAGGGCTGGGCCTTGCCATGCTGATACCGGCGAGCTTGGCCAGCGCGGCAGAGAAGCCGGTACAGATCTGTCTGGGGGAGGGCAATGAGTGGGCCCCCTTTACTTACTGGGAGCGCAAGGATGGGGTGCCCGATACCAGCCGGCTGACCGGCTCGGCCACCACGCTGGTGCTCGATGCCATCAAGAAAAATGGCTTGTCCTATCAGATCCGCTATCTGCCCTGGGCACGGGTGCAACAGGAGCTGGCGGATTATCACCAGAACGGCCTGTGCGAGCTGACCTGGGATGCCAGCTACAAGCCGGAGCGTGCCGAGTTCGCCTTCTACAGCGTGCCGCTCTACTACACCCATCTCGGTTTCTTCTATCTCAAGCGCCGCTATCCTGAAGCCCCCGATCTGCAGACGGTCAACAGCTCGCGGGTATGCGGCGTGATTGGCTATAACTATGCCCCCTACGGGCTTGCGCAGGAGCCACGCCGGGTCAAGCAGCTGCAACAGGCGCTCGACATGCTGGGGCGGGATCGCTGTGACTTCCTGCCAAGCGAGATTGAGCCGCTGGTTGGCGGGTTAACCCTGGGCATCTACCAGAGCGAACCCGGTCTGCTCAATCTCGCCCTGCCAAGTCGCAAGGGATTCTATCTGCTGGTCAGCAAGGGATCGCCTCGCGCCTTCGAGCTGGTTACCCGCCTGAATCAGACGTTGGTGGCATTTCAGGAGCAGGGTCATGCGGAGGAGGTGATGCGCCGCTTCCTGCCGCCGATGGAGTAAGCGCCAAGAAGGATAATCACTCAGATTTATCAGATGAAAAAGAGCCAGCCGGTGCAAACCGGCTGGCTCTTCCGTTTTATGGGAAAACCATCAGGCTGCGATGCGGGTCAGCACCTTCACCAGCAGTTCGATGCGAGGGCCAATGCTGGCCAGATCGAGATACTCCTCGTCACTGTGGAAACCGGCACCAATGGGGCCCAGACCATCCAGCGTGGGGATGCCGAGGGCGGCAGTGAGGTTGGCATCGGAGCCGCCCCCTACCTCTTGCCAGCGAATGGGCAGCCCCAGTTCGGCGCCGCACTCCTCCACCAGCTGCATCAGTGCCTGAGTGCCTTCTGACGGCACCATGGCCGGTTTATGCGCCTCGCGGGTCAGCTTGATGGTGACCCCTTCCAGATGGGGCCGCTCGACCAGGGTCAGCAGATGATCGTTGACCTGGCTGTACTCCTGATTGTCCCAGAAACGGACATCCACCACCGCGCTGGCGTGGGCCGGCACTATGTTGGCGCCGTTGCCCCCCGCGACGATACCGATGTTGAGGGTAGTGCCGCTCTCGAAGTTGGTCAGGGCATTAATGGCGAGGATCCAGTGACCCAGCTCGGTGATGGCGCTGCGCCCCTTCTGCGGCTCGTTGCCGGCGTGAGCCGCCTTGCCGGTGAAGTCGATACGATAGCGTGCCATTCCCTTGCGAGCCTTGACCAGCGAGCCATCGGCACGGGCCGCTTCGGCCACCAGCACCTGTTTCGCCTGTTTGGCCACCGCGGCCAGCCAGTCGCTGGAGTGGAGGGAGCCGATCTCCTCGTCCGGGTTCATGCAGACGCAGATGCTCAGGCGATCGCGCACCTCGCGGGGCAGGGCACGCAGGGCATAGACGATGTTGAGCAGACCTGATTTCATGTCGGAGACGCCGGGGCCGTAGGCGCGCTCGCCATCGACACTCATCGGGCGGGCGGCGGCGGTGCCGACCGGGAAGACGGTATCCATATGACCGATCAGCATGATGTCGATCTGCTCGGACTGCGGCTGGTTGCGGATCTCCAGTCCGACCCCGGCGATGCCGCAGTCGACCCGTTTGATCTGCCAGCCGCCCATGGCCTCGTATTTGGCGGCCATCAGCTCGGCCACAGTGGCAATGCCCGGCTGGTGCAGAGAGCCGCAATCCAGATTGATCAGGGGGGCCAGCTCGGCCAGATATTGATCCAAAGAAAAAGTCATTGTTTGCTCCGCTATCAGATCCGGGGTCACAGGATGATGTTCATTACCAGCATGGCGCCAAAGGCGTTGAGCACCGAGATGGCGATCATGACCGGGATATAGCGCCCTTCGGTGCCGATGCAGCCGAGAATGCGGCCCATGTACTGCACCTGTGAACCCATCAGGTAGATGGCTGGCGCCAGAATGGCGATGTGGGTGCCGTTGAGGATGCCCTGATCGAACAGGGTGATGACCACACCGACTGCACCGCCCATCGACATCCAGGCGCCGATCAGCACGGCTGCCGCTTCACCGGGCAGGCCGAAGATGGCCATGACGGGGGAGAAGATGGCGCCCATGGCGTCCAGCGCGCCGGTGATCTGCAGTGCCTTGATGATGACAAAGGCCATCAGCACGTTGGGAACGGTAGAGGTGGTGGCGATGACCCATCCCTTCTTGGCCCCTTCGACGAAGATATCGGTGACGATGGGTTTCTTGACGTTGGCCTGGCTCATTTGGCTTGCTCCTGGGTGGTAAGGGTCTGTTCGCGTTTGCTGTTGTCGGCACTCTTGCCTTCGGTGAGGTTGAGATAGACCCGGAACAGATTGGCGCCAATGAACTTGAAGACGAACATCACGGCGACTGCCAGCCCGATGGAGGAGCTGACTGCCTGGGTGCCGTCAGCCAGGGTCAGAGTGAAGAGCACGGCACCGGAGGAGAAGAAGTTGACTATGGTGGCGCCAGCGGAGAACTGGAACATGGTGAACACGTCGGTCTCACGCTTGGTGATGAGCCCTTCATCCTTGAGCTGGCGAGTCATGGCGGCACCGGCATCGGTACTCTGCAGCGAGGCGATAAGGGCGAGGCCGGTATTGCCCGGGATCCCCATCAGCGGGCGCAGCAGCGGAGTCAGCAGCTTGCGGGCGGCATCCAGCGCGCCGTAGTGCTCCAGCACGTTGATCATGCCGAGGGCAAACATCACGGTGGGGATCAGGGTCAGGGCGAACAGGAAGCCATCGCGAGCGCCATTGCCTCCCTTGCCACGCATGTCGGTCATGGCTGTTTTGATGCCATCCCCGTTTTCGCTGACGCTCTGCACCATGGTGCCGAACGAACCGTTCAGCGTGGTGAAGTCAAATACCCCGTACCACTGGTTGGACTGCAGCAGCCCGGAGAAGAAGACAATGGCAAAGGCCAGTGCCAGATAACAGCCGATCGTCACCGGACGGTTTTTATCGCTCATAGATAGCTCCACATGAATAATTATTTAATCAGATTAATTATGGTTGATACGGCTATCAATTATTTGATGGGGGTCAAGGAGCCTTGCTGATATGCGGGGTGACGTTGGTGATATGTGAGGATGATCGTCCTCTGAAAAGAAGAAGATCCGGTTTTTGTTTAATTTGTTGAAAAAGTCAGCGGCAAGGATGCATGGGGATGTTGCAATAAAAAAACCGGGCACTTGGCCCGGTTTGTTCAATCAGTTGCGCGGTGATTACTGGAGTACCAGCACCATCAGCAGACCGACGGTAATGGCAGATACCAGGAAGGCAAAGCCATAGAACACATAGTGGTGCAGCTTGGTGGTGTGGATCCCCAGATCATGCAGACCGTGGTAGATACGGTGCATACCGTGCCAGATCGGCAGGGCGATGATCACCAGCAGGATGCAGGCACCCCACCAGGAGCTGGCGAATGCCAGAACGCGGTCATAGCTCATGGTCTCTACGTCCATGATACCCATGGGTACCAGCAGACCGGTGATGAGGACAATGACCGGCAGCAGCATGGCAACGACCATGCCACCCGCACCAAACAGACCCCAGTAAATTGGCTCGTCAGAACGTCTCATTGTTTTCTCCTCAGGCCACGATGATCAGGACAAGCAGGGATACCACAGCCAGCGCCACATACTGGGCGATGACGATCGGTTTCTCCGGCACCAGGTCTTCACCACGGAAGATACGCATGGCTTTCGGCGCCAGAGCGAACCAGGTCTTGGCATGGAACAGGCAGGCTGCCAGCGCAATCACGTGGAACAGGATGGCGATCGGGCTTTGCAGGGATTCCAGCCAGCCGTTGAACGCTTCCTGACCCTGTACCAGACGCATCAGACCCCACATCAGCACAACAGCGTAGATGGAGACGAAGATACTGGTGCCTTCGCGGATCATGTAACCGGTGTAGAAGGCGTTCTTCAGCCACCAGTCTTTCTTCATTTCGCGGACGTAAGGTTTACGTTTGCTTTCAGTGTTGTTCATGGTCTCAATCCTGCTCTCAATCTGGCTTGAACATGGCGATCATGTAGTCCTTGGCACTCTCTACCTTGCCAAGCTGGATGGCCGCTGCCGGATCGACGCCCTTCGGGCACACTTCGGAGCAGTAGCCCACGAAGGTACAGCCCCAGACGCCTTCGTCCTGGCTGATGATGCGCATACGCTCTTTGGCGCCGGCATCACGGTTGTCGACGTTGTAGCGATAGGCCAGAGCCAGTGCCGCCGGACCGGTGAACTTCTTGTTGATGCCGTACTGCGGGCAGGCCGCGTAGCAGAGACCACAGTTGATGCACTGGGAGAACTGCTTGTACTTCGCCATCTCTGCCGGAGTCTGGATGTATTCGCCATCGCACAGGTTGCGCGGCTCGCTCGGGATGATGTACGGCTTGATGCTTTCCAGCTTCTCGATGAAATCGGACATGTCGACCACCAGGTCACGCTCGATCGGGAAGTTGTTGAGCGGCTCGATGGTCATCTTGCCCGGCAGATAGTCGCGCAGGAACGCTTTGCAACCCAGCTTGGGCACACCGTTGACCATCATGCCGCAGGAGCCGCAGATCGCCATCCGGCAGGACCAGCGGAAGCTCAGGGTAGAGTCCAGGTGATCCTTGATGTACTGCAGCGCATCCAGCAGAGACATCTCTCTCTGGTAAGGCACCTGGAAGGTCTGCATCCAGGGCTCGTTATCCTGCTCCGGACGATAGCGCAGGATTTCAATTTCAATCATCTCAGCCATTCTTCTTAGCCTCGTCTTGTTTCTCACCCTCGGAGCCGTACACGCGTTTTGCCGGCTGGGACTTAGTGATCTTCACATCGGAGTAATCGATGGAGGGCGTTTCGCCATTGTTGTAGAACGAGAGCGTGTGCTTGAGGAAGTTCACGTCATCACGCTCTTCGTAACCATCCAGACGCTGGTGGGAACCGCGGGACTCTTTACGATTGATGGCGGAGTGAGCCATGGCTTCTGCCACGTCCAGCATGTAACCCAGTTCGATGGCGTACAGCAGGTCGGTGTTGAAGACAGAGGACTTGTCGTTGATCTTGACCTTCTTGTAACGGGCTTTCAGCTCGTTGATCTTGTCGATGGTGCCCTGCATCAGCTCTTCGGTACGGTAGATACCGACGCCGGCTTCCATGGAGGTGCCCAGTTCGTTGCGAATATCGGCCGGGTTCTCGGTGCCATCGATGTCGAGCAGGGAGAGGTGCTGCTTGACCAGAGCCTCGGCCTTGGCGACCAGCGCTTCGGTATTGCCATGCTTCTGGGTCTTGGCGAATTCACCGGCCTGTTCACCAGCCAGCTTGCCGAATACCACGATCTCGGACAGGGAGTTGGAACCCAGACGGTTGGCTCCGTGCAGACCAACAGAGGCACATTCGCCAGCGGCGTAGAGGCCGGCCAGACGGGTGGCACACTTGTTGTCGGTCTCGATACCACCCATGGTGTAGTGGGCAGTCGGACGTACCGGGATGGGCTCTTTGGCCGGATCCACGTTGACGTAGGCTTTGGCCAGTTCGCAGATGAACGGCAGACGCTCTTTCAGGTACTTCTCGCCGAGGTGACGCAGGTCGAGGTGAACCACATCGCCCATCGGGCCCTGGATCACGCGGCCTTTCTGCTGCTCTTGCCAGAATGCCTGGGAAACGCGGTCGCGCGGACCCAGTTCCATGTATTTGCTCTTCGGCTGGCCGATCGGAGTTTCCGGGCCCAAGCCGTAGTCTTGCAGGTAGCGGTAGCCATCCTTGTTGAGCAGGACGCCACCCTCACCACGACAACCTTCGGTCATCAGGATGCCGGTACCCGGCAGACCGGTCGGGTGATACTGAACGAATTCCATGTCACGCAGCGGTACACCGTGACGATAGGCCAGCGCCATGCCGTCACCGGTCACGATGCCGCCGTTGGTGTTGTAACGGTAAACACGACCAGCACCACCAGTTGCCAGAATCACTGATTTGGCCTGGATGAAGCGGGTGATGCCGTTCTGGATGTCAAAGGTCAGAACGCCCTGAACGCGACCATCTTCCACGATCAGGTCGAGGCAGAAGTGCTCGTCGAAGCGCTTGATGCTCGGGTATTTGACGGAGGTCTGGAACAGGGTGTGCAGAATGTGGAAACCGGATTTGTCAGCGGCGAACCAGGTACGGGGAACCTTCATGCCACCAAACGGACGCACGTTGGCTTTGCCATCCGGCTTGCGGCTCCAGGGGCAACCCCAGTGCTCCAGCTGGATCATCTCTTTGGTCGCATTGTTGACGAAGTAATCGACAACGTCCTGCTCACACAGCCAGTCACCACCGGAGACGGTGTCGTTGAAGTGGTTTTCGAGGGAGTCGTCATCACGAACGACACCGGCGGCACCACCTTCGGCTGCCACGGTATGGCTACGCATCGGATAGACTTTGGAAATCAGGGCGATATCCAGGTCTGGCTGTGATTCGGCTATAGCGATAGCGGCGCGCAGGCCAGTACCGCCGGCACCGATGATGGCTACATCGGTCTTGATAATATCCACATCTGCCTCCTTAGGGATAGATTTGCTGGGCACGATTTTGCTCTATGAAAAAAATTCAGGCTTGATGCAAGTCAAACAGCTTGGTTTTATTCCATTTTTCGTAGTTATTTTTTTCTAAAACACCCTGTTCCCTGGATGAAAATGTCGTAATTTTCGTCATTTTTTGGTGTTATTGAGCAGTAAAACACCTTGCTACGAAGACTTTAACTTCCGGATTATACGTAGTTTTCTTTCAATAAAATGCGAATCACCTCTCTTTTTAGGTACTCACAAAAAAATTTTAAGTTTTTTATTAAAACTTTTTAATGATAATTATTGGCATTTAAATATATGCATAAAAATTACTAATCCTTTTCTCGGCTGAAAAAGTGGAATATATCCGATAGGAGCTACTGAATGGCGGGGGCAACAGGAAGGAGGAGAGGCGACGGTAGTGTTAGATTACTCACTGATAATTAAGCGATATTTAAAAAAGTAAAGGGGCCTGTACGGCCCCTTTTTTATCATCGTCAGATACGGAACATACCGACCTGATTACTCAATTCACCCGAAATATTTTTAAGTTGTTCAGAGAGATGGCGTGAGCTGTCGGCATCTACGGCCAGCTCGTCCGACACATCTTTTACCGCCTGAATGTTGCGGCTGACTTCGTCAGTAACGGCTCGTTGCTCCTCGGCGGCGCTGGAGATCTGGGTCGCCATGTCGGAGATCTGGTTGATGGAAGCGGTGATCTGCTCCAGCGCCTGGGTGGCGTTGTTGGCATCATCCACGCTGTTCTGAGCCAGCAACTGCCCTTCATGCATGGTACTGACCGCACCCTGGGTATTGCGCTGCAGGGTTTCGATCATGCTGCGGATCTCGACGGTGGAGCTGTGAGTACGCTGTGACAGCACCCGTACTTCGTCTGCAACCACCGCAAAGCCACGGCCCTGCTCGCCGGCACGAGCAGCTTCAATAGCGGCGTTCAGTGCCAGCAGGTTGGTCTGCTCGGCGATGCCCTGAATGGTGGAGAGGATGGTATTGATCTCCTGCGCGTTCTTCTCCAGCTCTTGAATGATGTTGGAGGCCTGCTCGACCTGAGTCGCCAGATCGGTGATGGAACGCTGGTTGCGGGCGATGACCTGCTTGCCATGTTCACAGCTGCTGCTGGAGGAGCGCGCCGCTTCGGCTGTCTGCTCGGCGTTGCTGGCTACCTCGACGGCTGTGGCTGACATTTCGTGGACGGCCGTTGCAATCTGGGAGATCTCGTTTTGCTGGCGAGCCAGCCCCTGATTGGCCTTCTCTGCCATGTTGTGTGAGGACTTGGCCTGCTGGTTGAGTTGGCCGGAGGAGTTAGATATATCCTGCACCATCACATGGATCCGCTCGATAAAGGTGTTGACGTGTTTGGCGACTACGCCGACCTCGTCTTCACGCTCGATCTTGATGCGGCGAGTGAGATCGCCATTGCCACGGGAGAGATCGGCAATCGCTTCACCCAGGGTTTTCAGCGGAGCCAGAGAGCCATTGATGGCGACATAGGAGAAACCCGCCACGATGATGATGGTGAGCAGGCCTTGCAGAAGTGCTGACGTGACCATGCGTTTGACCGACTGATAGGCCACCGCCTCATCGACCACAATGCCGTAGTACCAGTCGGTATTGGGGATCTGGTTCAGGTCAAACACGCTCAGTTTGCCGCTGATATCCATCTCTGAAATGGTGCCGTCATGAGCAATGCGATTGACCCCGGAGGCAGTCAGCTCAGGGGAGAGGGCGGTGGCTGGTTTCAGGGTCAGTGAAGCATCCGGGTGGGCAATGATGGTACCGCTGCTGTCGATAAGTACCGCGTAGGTGCCTTCGGTATTGACCGCCAGAATGTCGGAGACCAATCCGCTGATGGATACGTCACCGGCGATCACCCCCTGGGTATTGCCACGCTGGAACGGTTCGGCGATGGTGATAATCAGCTGCCCGGTGGAGATATCTGCATAGGGTGCAGTGATGGTCATTTTACCTGCGGCCATGGCGTCCTTGTACCAGGGGCGCTGGCGCGGGTCGTAGCCGGCGGGCAGATCGGTCGGCTTGCTCTGGATCATCTTGCCATCATTTGTGCCCACATAGACGAGATCAAACCCGCCCGCATTCATGGACTGGGCCAGATGGCTGATGGGGTTATCCTCTTTGGCAAACGCCTCCTTGGTGGAGCTGACCATATTGACGCGGGCATCGAGCCAGCGGGAGATCCCCTTGACGTTGGCGGCTGAACTTTCGTCGATAAAGCTCCAGATCAGTCGCTGGGTTTCGCTGCGCAGCTGCGAGGTGTTGTACCAGACCTGCAGGCCGGTGATCACCAGAATGATGATCCCGATAGCCAGAACAAGTTTGTTTTTAATGGATAAGTTCATAGTTACTTCCTTGTGAGCGTCTGTCTGAAGTGTGTTCGAGCGAATTATTGTTATGTGCCATCTCTTATCGGCCGAAGTTGGACTCTTTTTATCCCGGTCTACGACTTAAAGTTAGCGGTTAACCTCACGCTTATCCATCCGGATGCTGGTTGCTCACTGTGTTAAAAAACGGTCGGGCCGATTGGTGAATATGCCGTCGACCCCCATGGCAGCCAGCTGTTGCTGGTCGGCAAGGTGATCGACCGTATAGACCAGTACCTTTAATCCACGGCGATGTGAATCATCGACCAGCGCAGCGTCAATGAAATCAACATCGCAATTGATGGACCAGGCTCCCAGCTGTTCGGCAAAGTGTGCCAGTTCTAGTGGCAGATTGGTCGTAAGAGCGCCAATCCGGATATCGGGTCGCAGGGTCGCAAAGCGAGCCAGCTCTGGATGGTGGAATGAGGAGACCACCCATTGGTTGGCGGTGAAGCCGAGCTCGTTCTCGGCCCGTTTGGTAAGCGCTGCGACGGCATCGGCGGTATTGGCTCCCTTGAGTTCGATATGAAGCTCACAGCTGCCGTCAATCAGGCTCATCACCTGCCACAAGGTCGGAATGATCTCCCCCTCACCAGCATCGAGCTGCTCCAGATAGGAGCGGGATTGTTCGGTCAATACCCCCTTGCCGTTGGTACAGCGATCGAGCCGCCGATCGTGGAATACCCACAACTCGCCATCGGCCGCCTGCACGTCGATTTCGATAGCTGTGACCCCCAGCTCCAGCGCTTTGGCCATCGCCTTGAGGGTGTTCTCGGGGGCCAGGCCGCTGGCCCCCCGGTGAGCAATGATCTGCATGGTTTGCTCCTTTCTCATTTGCCGGGTTAGCCCCTGCTCAAGTGAATATCGATCTGTTGGTGGGGCAGGGTGAGCCCCTGTTGCTGCATCTTCTCCAGCACCAGCGAGTGAACTTCGTGGGTGATGGGCATCCGGTGATCCATGTTGTTCACGTAGAGCCGGATCTCGTAGATCAGTGCCGAGTCGGTGAACTCGATCAGGAACACTTCGGGAGTCGGGGTATCGAGTACCAGTGTTGATGCTTTGACCGACTCTTCCAGAATAGTCTGAACCAGTTTGGGATCCCGGGTCAGGCCAATACGGATCCGCAGTCTTACCCGGGTGATAGCATCGGAGAGCGACCAGTTGATGAACTGCTCGGTGATGAAGGCCTTGTTGGGGACGATGATCTCCTTGCGATCCCAATCCACTATGGTGGTGGCGCGCGTCTTGATCTTGGTCACTGTGCCGGTGAGATCGCGGATGGTGACGGTATCACCCAGCCGGATCGGTTTCTCGAACAGGATGATGAGGCCAGAGACGAAGTTGGCGAAGATCTCCTGCAGACCGAAACCCAGACCGACCGAAAGAGCTGCAACCAGCCACTGGGTCTTGGACCAGTCGATGCCGAGCATCGAGAAGCCGGTGAGGGCACCGATCAGGATCACCAGATACTTGCTGGTGGTAGTGAGCGCAAAGCCGGTGCCAGGGGAGAGGCTCAGATGCTGTAGTAGAGTCAGCTCCATCAGGCTCGGCAAGTTGCGAGCGGTGACCACGGTCAGGATGAAGACGAAGGCGGTCAGCATCAGATCCTGCAAGGTGATGGCCGAGAGCTGCTCTATGCCGCCAATCTTGCTGCTGACCTGCCACACCTCGATGTTGCTGAGGAAGCTGAAGGCGGAGTTGAGATCCGACCATTGCACCACCACCAGCAGGGTGAAGCCGAGCATCAGCAGAGTGCGGATCAGCCCCAGCGACTGGGTGCTGAGGGTATCGAGGTCAAGCTCGGTCTCCTCTACCACATCCGGGATCTCCGAGCTCAGCTCCTCGTGCGGTTCATCCCGGCCACGCAGGGCCAGGATCTCTGCCCGCTTGCTCTTGGCCCGATCGAAGGCCAGCCGGCGACGTTGGATCAGCATCCAGCGTCTGGCCAGATAGTAGACAAGCAGACAGCCAAGCCCCATCAGCAGGCTCAGCTCCAGCTGGCGTAGCAGAATGCGCGAGGTATAGAAGTAGCCAAACAGGGTGCCAATCACCGCCAATAGCGGCGCCAGCATCAGGCTGTTCCAGATGAAGTGGTGCAGCAGATGGGGTTTGGTCATATCGCTCTGGCCCCAGGTGAGCGGCAGTCGCTCCCGGTTGAGTCGGGCGAAGAAGAGCAGCAGCCAGAGGGCGCCGATGATAAAGGCCAGCCGCCCGAGGGAGTCGTAGAAGGCGTGCTCCTGATAGCTGTTGGCCATCCCCTGCACGAAAAAGCTCGGGATCAGTACCAGCAGCAGGGTGCGAAACTGTCCCCACACTTTCTGCACCTGCTCTTTTGGCCAGCGGAAGTGGTGGATCAGGATCCCCTTCTCAAGGGTGAGATGACGGGCCAGCACCAGTGCCAGCAGCAGAAACCAGATCTCGCCAAGGCCACGGCCGATAGCCACGGCAAAGGGGTATTGCCAGGCACCGCCCAGTAGCCCCCGCACCATCAGCACCATGGCGGGGAGCGGCATGGCTGCAAGCAGAGAGCGCAACAGCAGCCGGCTGGTAAGACTGAACTTGTCCTGGGTTACCTTGCCGATCCGTGGTGCTATGTGGTCGCAGTATTGGGTCAGATGGCGAGCCAGTTTGAACCAGCTCCATGCCAGCACCAGTAGTCCCAGCGTGGCCAGGGTCAGACTGAGTGGCGTGTTTTCGGCGATAGCGTGGGGGACTTGCAGCCAGTTCTCCGGATTGAAAGCCAGCGAGAGGGCGGCAGGCACCCCGAGCATGACGGAGGGGGTGAGCGGCCGCACATCCGGCATCCAGAACAGGTGACTGGCGCTGAGCTCACGGATCTCGTCGATCTTGCTGTTGCGATGGCTGTAGAGCAGCTTGAGTCTGGTTTGCTCCTGAATCAGGGTGTCGGACGCGTCGTTGAGACGGGTCAGCAGCTGGCGGCGAGCCTTGAGCAGATTGTCGAGCACTGCCTGCTGCGGGCGGTCAAGGGAGACTTCTTCATTGGCGAGGAGCTGGTCGCGCAACTGGCGGGGATCCTTGAGGGTATCCTGCTCGGTCTCGTACTGGTATTTGGCCATGCGGGCGCTGACGATTTCGGATTCGAGTTTGTCGAGGGGGTAGTAGGCGGGCAAATCGGCTAGCTTGCTGCGCAGGTTCTCGCCGTAAGCGTCGCTTATCTGCAGCCATTCAAGCTGCTCGCGCACCGAGTTGACCAGTTCGTTGAGCTCAAACAGATTCTTGTCGACACTGCGCTGTCTGTCCTGCACCTCTTCGATCTGCTCCTCCAGCCGGCCGAGCTGGATGGAGAGAGCCTGATTCTGTTGCTGCTGCTCCAGCAGCAGGGGCATATCGTCCGAGAGCTGTTTGCGCAGTCGCTCGCTCTCTTCCAGTGCCTGCTCGGTCTTCTCCCGACGCAACTGGTTTTGCTGGGCCATCAGGGTCGCTTGCCACTCGTCCTCATCGGCAATGGTCAGATTGAGCTCCTGCAATTTGAGTTTGCCAAGATCGCTGCGCTGCTGGGCCGAGAGCTGCTCCAGCTCCAGCATCTGGATCCGGTCGGAGATACTCTGCTCCTTGATCCGGGTCAGCAGCAGTTGTGCCTCCTGCAGCCGATCCGATTCGCTGCTGAAATTGAGTCTCTCCAGCTGACTGCGGGTAACTTGCAGCTGTTTGCGCAGATCATCCACCCGCAGATGATAATCCTGCCCGGTGCTCTCCAGCTGATTGAGGCTGTCCATGATGCCCTGACGCTCTTTGCGCAGCATCATCTGGCGGTTGCTGCTAAGGCCAATGGCCTGGCGCAGGCTCTCCTCCTTGAGACTGGAGAGGGCTGGGCGGCTCTTGGGCTGATAGTTGCGCAGGCTCTCCTTGAGGCGGGCCGACTCCTCGGGATAGTCGATCAATACCTGCTGATAGGCTTTGCCCTGCTCCCGGTAACGTTCTGCCTCTCGGGCAAACTGCAGTGCCTGCTGATAGCTCTCCCTCAATTTCTGGTTTTCCGGCGTATCGCTCTTGGGGACGCTTTGCAGCAGCGCTTCGGCCTGGGCGATGGTGTCATCGGCCTGTGCCGTGGTCGTGAGCAGAGCGAGGGAAAGAAGCAGGAGGGCGAGCAGGCGTTGCAACATGAAGCACGTGTCCGTTCATAAGAGGTTGCCCTAGCCTAAAGCAGGGGCAGAAGAGGGTAAAGCGTTCAATATTAATGATTTGTAACACAAATAACGGGCGATCCCGGCCCGATTTGGCTATTATTCTGGCCGTTTTTCCCTCCATTGAGCATTTTATGTCCGCAGTCGATCTGGGCACCGCCCCTCTTTCCCGCCTCTTTTGGCGCTATGTCACCCCGACCGTGGCCGCCATGCTGGTCACCGGCATCTATGTCACCATCGATGGCATCTTTGTCGGCCATATTCTGGGGCAGGATGGCTTGGCCGGACTGATGCTCGCCTATCCCATCTGCGCCGTGCTCTACGCCGTTGGTGCGCTGATCGGCATGGGCTCCTCCTCGCTCGCCTCTTTCTATCTTGGCAAGGGGGAGCAAAAACGGGCGCGCCATATCGTCGGCAATGCACTGGTGATGGTGCTGGTGGCCGCCGCCGTGCTCGCTTTCATCGGCATCAACTATGGCGATGAGATGCTGGCCTGGATGGGGGCAGAAGGGGATATTTTTACCGCCGGTCTGGCCTATTTGCAGTGGTATGCCTGGCTCGGCGTCTTTGCCGTGCTCTCCATGGCCTTTACCGCCCTGCTGCGCAACGACGGGCGGCCGGGACTGACTACCTGGATCTTGGTCGGGGGCGGTTTGCTCAACGTGCTGTTCGACTATCTGCTGATGGCGGTCATTCCATGGGGGCTGGCGGGTGCCGCGATTGCCACCATGCTCTCCCAGGCGGTCACCGGTGGCCTCTGCCTGTGGCACTTCTTTACCCCGCGCAGCAAGTTGCGTATTGGTTGGGATACCCTGCTGCCCGACTGGCGGCTGATGCTGGAGACGGTGAAACTCGGCTTCTCCAGCTTCCTGATGTACCTCTATCTCTCGGTGGTGCTGGCGCTGCATAACAAGGCACTGCTGGCTGTCGGCACCTCTTTGCATGTCGCTGCCTACGGGGTGATCAGCTATACCGAGGCCTTCTTCTATCTCATCTTCGAGGGAATCGCCATGGGGATCCAGCCCATTGCCAGCTTCAATGCCGGCGCGGGCAACTGGCAACGGGTGTTGCGGATCCGCAATCTGGCGCTGGGGGTGACCGTCGTCATCGCCCTGTGTGGCATGGTGCCGCTCTATCTCTGGCCCGAGGGGGCGGTCTACCTCTTTGCTGGCGACAATGCGACTCTGCTGCCGGTGGCAACGCTCGGGATCTGGCTTTACTTCTGGGGGCTGCCGATGGAGGGATTGCTGCTGGTGGGCGCCACCTATTTTCAGGCGATCAACCGCCCCCGCATCGCCTCGTTGCTGACCGGTGGCAAGCTGCTGCTGATCGGTGGCTTCCTGTGGGGATTCTCGACCCTCTGGGGCGTGGCCGGGGTGTGGCTGGCACTGCCGACCTGCAGCACTCTGCTGGTGTTGCTGATGTGGCGGGCGATGCGTCAGGAGTCCGGCTCCCACACACCGGTCTAGTCAGAATACCGGGCGTTTTATACAACAAAGGCAGCCATTGGCTGCCTTTGTCATTATTAGGGTTTGAACGCGCCGATAAAGATGGCGGGATCGACCCGGGTGTCGTTGAGGCTGACGTTCCAGTGCATATGGGGCCCGGTGGCGCGACCGGTTGAACCGACCCGTCCGACAATGCCGCCGCGCGGCAGACTCTGGCCCAGCTTCACATCGATTTTCGACATGTGGCAGAACATGCTGATGAGCCCCTGACCGTGGTCGACAAAGACGGTATTGCCGTTGAAGAAGTAGTTGCCAATCAGGATCACCTTGCCGGCAGCGGGGGATTTGATCGGGGTACCGGCGCCGACGGCGAAGTCGAGCCCGGAGTGCGGATTGCGCTCCTCACCATTGAAGAAGCGGCGCAGGCCAAACGGGCTCGACAGCGGGCCATTGACCGGCTTGTCGAACATCAGGTTGCTCGGCTGGTTGGGACTAAAGGTTTGATAAGCACGGGTCTGTTCGGCCAGTTCACGGTTGATGCGGGTCATGTCTTCGGCGAGCGGATTGACCTGACGACTGTTCTTGAGCTTGATGTGCTGCTCGCGGTAGTGCTTCGGTGTCACGGTAAAGGCGAGGGTGCGACCATCGCTTGTGGTCAGGTTTTGGGTACCAAGCGGGCTTTTGAGGGAGATGCCGACGATGGCGACCCACTGGCCATCTTCCTGCACGACCAGGACGGGCTTGCCCTGATAATGGGCTTGTGGCGCCGGGGATGCCTTGCCAAGGGGCACGACGGCGACGCCGCCCGGCACCGGATGGTTGAGCAGACGGCTGATAAAACCTTCGGCAAGCGCCGACTGGCTGGCCAGCAATAACAACAGACAACACACAACTCTCATGACGATACCACTCGCTGTTAAAACGCCTCAGATGGCGGAAAGGGCGCCCCGTGGACTGGCTGATTGGCCTGCGGGCGCAGGGAGAGGATTTTGCCCTCTCTGCGTAGTTGCAGCCAGTGCCGGGTGGTGAAAAGAGCGGACAATCGGGGTTGGCTGCGTCAGGTTTTATGTCGCTGACAATCCGCTTCGCCATTGAGTCACTGGTGTCCAGCCTCTAGAATCGGCATCCGGCACTGATGCCTGCGATACACCGAGGAGACGACATGAATGGATTATCCCCTTTGCGCCAAGCACCGGCCCGCCACCCGCTCAGCCGTGGCTGGGTCTGGGTTCGCAGCGGGTTTGATATCTTCAACAAGGGGATGGGTGCCAGCGTCGCCATGGTGGTGTTCTGGTTCGGCGTTGGCATGGTGCTCGACCTGCTGCCAGCCGGCGGGTTGATCTCCCAACTGCTCTACATGGTGTGGGGGGCGGGGTGGGCCGTTGTGGCTGCCAGGGGATACCGCGGTGAAGCGCTCAACTTCAACGACCTCTTTGCCGGTTTTCGCCACAAGCTGACCCCCCTGATGCTGGGTGGTCTGCTGGTATTGGCACTTTTCACCCTGATTGGGCTGGTTTGCGTGGGGTTGCTCTCCATGTGGGGTCTGCTCTCGGTGTTGACTCAGGATCCCGATAGCATGGTGGTCTCTGCCCTGCAGGTGCAGCAGCTGTTGATCGTGCTGCTGGTGGGGATGGTACTGGTTATTCCGGTGTTGATGGCGGTCACCTTTGCGCCGGCCCTCATCTATTTTCACGATATCGGTATTTTGCAGGCGGCTCGCCTCAGCTTTGCCGGTTGCTGGCGCAACATGTGGCCCTTCTTCTGGTGGGGGATCCTCTGCGCCATCCTGCTGCTCTTTGGCGCTGTGCTGCTACTGGTGGGTCTGCTGGTGGTAATCCCAGCGCTCAACTACTCCATCTATGTGGCGTACCGCGACATCTTCGTCGACGAAGAGGGGGAGGTAACGCCTCCGGTTACTCCATTTGGTTTCGAAGCCTGACGCAGTCTTGAACCATTGATTAAGGAAGGGGCCCTCTGTGGCCCCTTCTGCATTGCTGGATGTTTCACTCCCGCCAAAGCGGGTCGGCCGCCATGCGGGCCAGCAGAAAATCGAGGAAGCTGCGCAGCAGCGGTGACATCTGCTTGCGGGTGGCATACACCCCGTAAACGCCGAGTCGCTTGGGCTGCCACTGAGTCAGCAGAGGAACCAGCTCTCCCCGCTCAAGATAGGGTTGGGCCGAGTAGCGTGGTTGCAGGCTGATCCCGGCGCCGCCCAGGGTCGCCTCCAGCAACAGGTTGGAGATATTGGCACTCAGGTTGCCGCTGACCGGCACCGATTCGGGGCCGTCCGGGCCGTTGAACTCCCACAGACTCTTGCCGAAGTAGGTGTAGGTGAGGCAGTTGTGCAGTGCCAGATCCTGCACCTTTTGCGGTGCCGGGTGGTTGGCCAGATAGGCCGGGCTGGCGCAGACCACCGAATGGCAGGTGCCAAGTCGGCGAGCCACCAGATTGGGGTCGAGATCGTTGGTGATGCGCACGGCCAGATCGATCCGCTCCTCCACCAGATTGACGGTTCTATCCAGCAGCAGGATATCGATGGCGGTGCCCGGGTATTGCGCCAGATAGTCGTTGGCCGCGCCAACCAGCAAGGCTTCCGAGAGGGAGTAACTGCTGGTGATCCGCAGTTGCCCCTTGGGGGCATCATCCCCCTTCACGGCGATCTGCTCCATCTCCTCTCCCAGCGCCAGCATGGCGCGGGCCCGGTTCAGCGCCTCCTCGCCCGGGCCGGTCAGGCTTAGACGCCGGGTGGTGCGATGCAGCAGCCGGGCCCCCATCCAGCTCTCCAGCTCAGCCAGGTAGCGCGACACCATGGCGCGCGACATATCCAGTTTCTCGCCAGCGCCACTCAGGCTCCCCTGTTCGACTACGCTGACGAAGACCCGTAAAGCGGTCAGTCGATCCATGTATGGCTCTCTATATGTTCGATTTGTGCAACAGTGATGCGCTGTTAGTGCTGTATTTGCACCTTAAGTGATCTAATAAACTCTGTCCATCAAATGAACCCCCGAATGATTAATGAGGAAAACATGATGAACAACCTGATCCGCAACCTGACTCTGACCACCACCCTGCTGAGTGGCGCCGTTCTGGCGGGCCCGCTGAGCGTGACCGTCTACAACCCCGGTGAAAAGGCGATCTTCCCGGTCTCCTCCTCGCTGGTAGCGGGAGATAAAGAGGCCATCCTGATCGATGCCCAGTTCGACGTACAGAATGGTCAGGCGCTGGTCGACATGATCAAGAAGAGTGGCAAGCAGCTGACCACCGTCTATATCAGCGCCGGTGACCCCGACTTCTACTTTGGTCTGGAGCCGGTACTGGCCGCCTTCCCGAACGTGAAGGTGCTGGCCGACCAGCATGTGGTCGACCACATCAAGGAGACCAAGGATGCCAAACTGGCTTACTGGGGACCGATCCTGGGCAAAGGGGCACCGAAGAGCCTGACCGTGCCGCAAGTGATGACTGCCAGCCAGCTGACCCTTGATGGCGAAAAGATCGAAATCAAAGAGATGAACACGCCGAATGCCTACCTCTGGGCACCTTCCATCAAGACCGCTTTTGGTGGTGTGCCGGTTTACCACGGTGTGCATGTCTGGATGGCCGACAGCCAGACCAAAGCTGCCCGCAGCAACTGGGTTCAGGCTCTCGACAAGCTGCTGGCGCTGAAACCCGAGCGGGTAGTGCCGGGCCACTTCCTGGGTGCTGAACCGAAAGGGAGCGAAGCAGTGACCTTTACCCGTGACTATGTGCAGCGCTTCGAGCAAGAGCTGGCGAAAGCGAAGAACTCCGGCCAGCTGATCGATAGCTTGAAGAAGGCCTACCCCTCCCTGCCGGTTGACGATGGTCTGGCCATCGGTGCCAAGGTCAATACCGGCGAGATGAAGTGGTAATTCACTGAGCCGTATCCCTGTGTTTTTTTACCGGGCCAGAGGGCCCGGTTTTTTATCCTGAATGTGAAGAGAGATACCATGAAGCAACAGAATCCCGTTCTCCATTATGTTTACGACCCCCTCTGTGGCTGGTGCTACGGTGCAGCGCCCCTGCTGCAAAGTGCTGCCACCATTACCGGGCTGAAGATTGAGCTCCATGCTGGCGGACTCTGGCTGGGTGTGCGTCGTCAGCCGATGGGCGAAGCGCTGCGCGACTACGTCCGGCCTCATGATCAGCGGATCGAAGCGCTGACCGGTCAGCCTTTTGGCGAGCGCTATTTCAACGATCTTCTGCTGCGCGATGGCTGTTTGCTGGACTCCGAACCGCCGATCCGTGCGGTACTGGCAGTCACCGCACTGGGTGGTGATGGCCTGACCATGCTGCACCGGATCCAGCAATCCCATTATCGGGATGGGATCTGGGTGGGCTCTGCCGAACATCTGGCCACGCTGGCTGCAGAGCAGGGGATCAGTGAAGAGGCGTTCCAGCAAGCCTATCTGCAGGCCCCTCTGCTGCAACATCTGGCTGACAGCCAGGGGTGGATGAAGAGGGTTGATGGTCAGGGCTACCCCACGCTTGGGTTGGAGTGTGATGGCAAGGTGAGCCCTGTCCGAGTGTCCGACTTCTTGGGTGACCCGGCCGGGTTGCGTCAGCAGCTGCTGGAACTGATGAAATAGTTATTAAAGTGTGAACAGATAATGCACCTTTAGCGCGGAGGGGGCGGGCCGATATTCCGGTATGCAGAAGCGATATGAAACACTTCGATTTTCTGCTTGCAGGCTATGCTCTATATGACCATTCCCGAGGGATGTTGCGGGAGTGCAGACCTATTTCAAGGAACCCCTCCTATGTTCAAAAACATGTCTATTGGCCAGAAGCTGAGTGCTGGTTTCGCCATACTGGCTTTGCTGGTGCTGGGCTTGGCTTGGTTCTCCATCAGCCAGTTGGCCAAGCTTTATGATGATACCGAAACCATCACTACCAATTTGCTGCCTTCCACCCGCTATGCCAGCCA
Organism: Aeromonas sp. L_1B5_3; assembly: GCF_963866575.1. Taxonomy (NCBI): domain Bacteria; kingdom Pseudomonadati; phylum Pseudomonadota; class Gammaproteobacteria; order Aeromonadales; family Aeromonadaceae; genus Aeromonas; species Aeromonas sp. L_1B5_3. The sequence continues at coordinate 37,993 of NZ_CAWMDN010000079.1, read as the reverse complement.
GATGCATGTGGCCATTCTGGATGCACGCCGTTCTGAACTGGCTCAGGTCATTGGCGGGCTCAACAAGGATGCGCAGGAGGTGAGTGAACGGACGATCACCTTCAACAAGGCCAAGCAGGAGTTTGAGACTGCGGCAGATAAATATGGTGCCTTGCCTTTCACCACCGATGAAGAGAAGCAAGTTTATGATCAACTCCGCAGTGCCGGAGCCAAGTATTTCTCGGTGCACGAAGAGTTGATGAGCGCCTTTGCTGCCGGTGATCTGGATAAAGTCAGAAGCCTGCGCAAAAACGAGACCAGAGCTGCGTTGGAAGAGACTGGGGCCAAATCCTATCGCCTGCGGGAGATCAACAATGAAATCGCCGAGCAGATGACCAAAGGGGTGGCCGATCTCTACGACAGTGCCAGAACCATGAGCATCGTCGTTAGCCTGATCACCCTTGGCTTTGTCGTTGTGATTGCCTGGTTGCTGACTGGCCAGATCCGCAATCCGGTGATGGCCCTGCTTGAGCAGACTCGCAGAGTCTCTGCCGGGGATCTCACCTCGCGTATCGATATGCAGCAGTTCAACAACGACGAATTGGGTACGCTGGCCAAGGGGTTTGGCGAGATGCAGACCAATTTGCGAACTCTGGTCAGCGAAGTATCAGGTTCCGTGGTGCAACTGAGTTCGGCTGCCGAGGAGATTAGCTCGGTTGCCAGCCAGTCTGCCAACAATATGCATTCCCAGCAGCATGAACTCAATCAGCTGGCAACGGCGATGAACGAGATGCAAGCCACAGTGCAGGAGGTATCGCGCAACACCAGCGATGCCGCCAGTGCGGCCACTTCTGCCAGTGAAACTGCTGAACTGGGGGCCAAGACGGTCAATGACTCCATCCAGCGCATTGAGCGGGTGGCGAGCGCTATCGAGAGTACCGCGGTGGTGATCCGCCAGTTGGGTGATGACAGTCGCAACATTGGCATGGTGCTGGAAGTGATTCGCGGCATTGCCGAGCAGACCAACCTGCTGGCGCTCAACGCGGCTATCGAGGCTGCCCGTGCCGGTGAACAGGGGCGCGGGTTTGCGGTGGTGGCGGACGAGGTGAGAACCCTGGCCAAACGTACTCAGGACTCCACTTCCCAGATCAACAACATCATCGCCGAGCTGCAACAACGTGCCGAACAGGCGGGCAGCACTATGCAGCAGAGCCAGGATCTGATGAATACCACTGTGGCCACGGCGCGGGAAGCTGGCGAGTCTATCTCCCAGATCAGTGGCTCGGTCAGCAGCATATCTCACATGAATATCCAGATCGCGACAGCGACCGAAGAGCAGGGGGCGGTGAGCGAAGAGCTCAACCGCAACGTGGTCAATATCAGCCACGCCTCCGAGGAGGTCGCCTCCGGTGCAACCCAGATGGCGCAGGCGTGCAACGAACTGAACCATCTGGCAACCCAGCTGCAGGAGATGGTGCGCCGTTTCCGAGTTTGATTGTTACAAAAGCAAGGCCGACAACCGCAAGGTTGTCGGCCTTTTTTATTAACGTAGCAAGATGGTGTAAGCCCTGGGATGGTGATGGCTTGTTCCTGGTGAGGATATTGGGCATTCTGTTGACCCATTTGCCGGGCAGGACTCTTGCTGTATGAACCTTCGTGATCTCGAATATCTGGTGGCACTGGATGAGGAAAAGCACTTTCGCAAGGCGGCCGAGCGCTGCTTTGTCAGTCAGCCAACCCTGAGCGGCCAGCTGCGCAAGCTTGAGGATGAACTCGGGGTGATCCTGATAGAGCGCACCTCACGCAAGGTTCTGTTTACCCCTGCAGGGGATGCCATGGCCCAGCAGGCGAGACGCGTGCTCAAGGAAGTGCGTGAGCTCAAGAGTATCGGCCAGCATTTTTCAGAACCCATGTCGGGGGAGATCCATATCGGATTTATCCCGACGGTGGGGCCTTACCTGTTGCCCCGTATCATTCAAGCCCTGCGCGAGAGCTTCCCCCAGCTGGAATTCTATCTCTATGAAGAGCAGACCCAGAGCTTGCTCAAGCGGCTGGAGGAGGGAGAGCTGGATTGCGTCATTCTGGCCGAGATGGCTGGCATGGAGGGCTTTGGTTCCATCCCGCTTTATCACGAGCCGATGTGGCTGGCAGTGCCTTGCCAGCACCCGGAGGCAAGTGCCAAAGAGGTGCCGCTCGGGCATCTCAAGGGTAAAAAGCTGCTGATGCTGGAGGATGGCCACTGCTTGCGGGATCAAGCCATGGGCTTCTGCTTTGCCGGCGGCATCGGTGAGGATCAGCGGTTCAAGGGAACCAGTCTGGAGACGCTGCGCAACATGGTGGCTGCTGGTAGTGGCATGACCCTCATCCCCCGTCTGGCAGTGCCTGCCGATCGTGATGAAGGGGGCGTCAGTTATCGACCTGTTATCGATCCGGTTCCCGGTCGCACGATCTCTTTGCTCTACCGTCACTACTCGGTACGTCGCCCATGTTTCAATGAACTGGCAACCAAAATTGCGGGCTTGATGAAGGTCGCTCTGGCGCAATAAAAAAACCGGCAGCGCAGGCTGCCGGTTTGATTTGAACCATTGAGCTGATTTAGAAGATATCGTCGGTGGAGACGGGGCCTTCTACATTCGGATTATCTCCGCCATACACCTGATTGCCATCAGAGGTCGGTGTCGCATAGCGGGTTGGTTCGGTTCCTTCCTTGAAGTATTCATCGGTACCGCCACCCGTGGCCAGCAGCCCTGTTTCATTGTCAATCTTGACGGTCATGATCCCTTCCGGCACCGGCATCTTGTGCTCGGGGATATTCTTGAGCGCCACCTTCATGAAGTCGATCCAGATAGGCTGAGCAGCGCCACCGCCAAACTCGGCACGGCCCAGACCGCGCTGGTGGTTGTCAAACCCGATCCAGGATGTGGCGACAATATCCGGGGTATAGCCGGAGAACCAGGCATCACGAGATTCGTTGGTGGTACCGGTTTTACCGGAAATATCGTGACGTTTCAGGTCACGCGCTGCACGCCAGCCGGTACCACGCCAACCGTTGCCGCCCCAGATCGCGGTGCTCAGGGTATCGGTAATGAGGAAAGAGCTCTGGGCACTGATGGTATGCGGAGCTATAGCAGCAGTTGCACTGGGAGCTACACCTTCAGTGGCAGGTGCAGTCTGTACGGTCTGTTGCTGCGGGTCACTCTGCTGTTCGCAGGTGGCGCAGGCGATCGCCGGATTGGCTTGATAGAGGGTGTTCTCCTGGCTGTCGGTTACCTTGTCGATAAAGTAAGGGGTGACCAGGAAACCGCCGTTAGCCAGTACCGAGTAGCCGCGCACCACTTCAAGAGGCGTGAATTCAGCTGCGCCCAGCGCCAATGCTTCATGAGGTGAAATGAAGTCGCGCGGGAAACCGAAGCGGGTCAGGCCGTCGATATAGGTATCGAGGCCAATGGCGCGCATCAGGCGTACCGACATGACGTTCTTGGACTTGGCGAGACCCAAACGCAGTGGTGTCGGACCATCGTAGACGGCCGGCGAGTTTTTGGGTTGCCACATCGGCCCCTTGGAGGGATCCCACTGGTTGATCGGCGCGTCGTTGATAAGTGACGCCAGGGTATAACCATGCTCCAGCGCGGTGGCATAGAGGAAAGGCTTGATGTTGGAACCAATCTGGCGACGAGCTTGATCAACTCGGTTGAACTTGGATAGTTCGAAGCTGAAGCCACCGACCAGCGCTTCCAGCGCACCATTTTTCGGGTTCATGGCAACCAGTGCCGCGTTGACATCCGGGATTTGAGCCAGCAGCAGCTCTTCGCCCTGCTCGCGAACCCAGATCCTGGCTCCCACTTTCAACACATCCCGTGCGGATTTGGGGGCATAGCCCTGGCGGTCGTCGGTAATAAAAGCGCGAGCCCATTTGATGCCGTTCCAGCCAAGGGTGGCTTCTTTGCCATTTTTCAGAACCAGGGTGGCATTACGGTCATCCAGCTTGGTGACGACGGCAGCCATCAGCGGATCATAGGTAGGCTGTTTGGCCAGATGGGCGACGATCTGCTCGTAGTCCCAGCTCGGCTCGCCAGCTTTCCACAATTGTTCGCTCGGTCCGCGGTAGCCGTGGCGCATGTCATAGGCAAAGACACCGTCCAGCAGGGCCTGTCTGGCCGCGCGCTGACGTTCGGCAGAGACGGTGGTGTAGACATGCAGGCCCATGGTGTAGGCATCTTCACCAAACTGCTCGACCATTTTCTGGCGCACCATCTCACCCAGATAGGGGGCATGCAGGGTCACTTCGGCGCCGTGATAACGAGCCTTGATCGGCATCTTGGAGGCTTCGTCAAACTGGGCCTGAGTGATCTTGCCTGTCTCCAGCATCCGACCCAGCACCACATTGCGGCGTGCAAATGCGCGTTCCGGCGAACGGATTGGGTTGAGCATGGAGGGGGCTTTTGGCAGACCGGCGATGATGGCGATCTCGTCGAGTCCCAAATCTTTTACTTCTTTACCGAAGTAGACCTGGGCTGCTGCGCCGACACCAAATGCACGGTAACCAAGGGGAATCTTGTTGAGATAGAGCTCGAGGATCTCGTCTTTGGAGAGGTTTTGCTCAATCCGCCAGGCAAGGAAGACCTCCTTGATCTTGCGGATCAAGGTTTTCTCGTTGCTCAGGAAGAAGTTGCGGGCAACCTGCTGGGTGATGGTACTGGCACCCTGACGGGCTTGGCCGGAGACAGCCCAGACAGTTGCTGCGCGCAGGATGCCGATGGGGTCGATCCCCGGGTGCTCATAGAAGCGGGCATCTTCCGTTGCCAGTACGGCATCGATCATCGGCTTTGGAATTTCATCCAGACGCAACGGAATGCGACGGATCTCGCCATATTGGGCGATCAACTCGCCATCACGACTATAGACCCGCATCGGAGTTGCCAGTTTGACGTCACGCAGTGCAGTAACGTCAGGCAGTTGAGGCTTGATGTAGAAGTAGATACCGATGAGGCTGGCAACACCCAGCACAGCACCCAGCATCATGACAATAAACAGGCGAACGAGCCATTTCAGCATGGAAGAACTACCAATCGTCTTAAAATTAGCCAACGGGCGCAGAGTATAGCCCTTTTGCTATCTGGAATTCGAGGTTTTCCTGTGGCGAGCCACCCACCTCGAAGGATGCGAGAGGTTAGCACTCCGGGGCGCAATAACCAAGGAGACGTCTTCCGATTAAGAAAGCGAGGCAAGTCACTTTTCGGTATAAACTTTATGACATTGATAGATAGAGCATTTAGGATAGCCAAAGACCTCTTCGGGTGGGCTGTCCTACACTCAACCCAGAAACCAAACCCAATAACGCATGGATGTGTATATGTTTGGGCTATTCAACAAGGGATCCCTCCTCCCGTTGGTGGGCGTTGATTTTGGCAGTCAGACCATCAAGGCGGTCACCCTCAGTGGACGTCCCGGCAAGCTGCATATCGATTCCGTCGCAGATATCGTTACCCCGAAGGGGACACTGGTGGATTACCAGTTACAGGATATCGAGCGAGTCAGCCAGTCCCTCAAAAGCCTTAAACGCCTGCTCCCCGGTAACAGCGACTATGCCGCCACGGCTGTGACGGGTTCCAACGTGATCACCAAAGTTATTCAACTTGATGCCGCTCTCAGCGACAAGGAGCTGGAGAATCAGGTTCAGCTCGAGGCCGAGCAAATCATTCCCTTTCCGCTTGATGAGGTCAGCCTCGATTTTGAGGTGCTGGGTAATAGCCTTAACAATGAAGAACGTCTTGATGTGCTGCTGAGTGCAGCACGAACCGAAAGTGTGAATGGCAGGTTTAGTGCGCTTTCAGAGTCAGGTTTTATGGTCAAAGTGGTTGATATCGGGTCACACGCACTGGGACGTGCTGTGGTGACTTGTCTGCCTGACCTGCTGGAAAACGAACGGCCTGTGGGGGTAATTGATATCGGTGCCAGCTCAATGACCTTTGCTGCGCTGGTTAAGGGAGAGGTTATCTACTCCCGGCTGCAAAACTTCGGTGGCGATCAATATAGCCAGGCACTCTCCTCCTTTTATGGCATGACGCTGGAAGAAGCAGAGCAGGCCAAGATCAAGGGTACGCTACCGGTGGATCACGAGCTGGATGTGCTGATGCCCCATATCAACTCACTGCTTCAGCAGGTTCGCCGCAATATTCAGCTCTTTTGCAGCTCTTCCGGCTATCGGGAAGTATCCAGGCTGGTGTTGAGCGGTGGAGGGAGCTTGTTGCCGGGTCTGGTGGTGCAGCTGAAAGAGGAAGTCAACTGCGAGGTATTGCACCCGGATCTCTTTGCCTTGTTTGGCAAACCCAAAAGTGAAGTCGAACAGTCACATGGTGCGAAATATATGACTGCTTTCGGGCTGGCCTTGAGGAGCTTCACTCCATGTCAAATATAAACCTCCTGCCCTGGCGCGAGGTACGAGCGCAGCGCCAGAAGAAACAGTTTGGTGTCTTATTGGGAGCCTTTGTGCTGGCTACAGTGGCACTCGGGTTCTTTGTCGACTGGTTGGTTGAACATCAGGTGGGCTCGCAGCAGCAGCGAAATCAGCGTCTTGTTCAGGAGATGGCTATTTTGGATGCGCATCTGGGAGAGATCCGGTTGCTCAAGGAGCGGCGCAAAGAGCTGATCGACAGAATGCAACTGATTGAGCAGTTGCAGATGCGCCGCAACTTGCCGGTTCGCCTCTTCAACCAACTGCCATCTTTGGTGCCTAACGGGGTTTATCTCAATACTCTCGCCTTGCAGAACAATACGATAGATGTAAATGGCAAGACGGAGGCATATGGTCGGGTAGCCAGCATGATGCGCAGGATTGATGCTTCCGGTTGGCTGGGGCAGTCCAAGATCAGCACTATTTTTACTGCCGACGTTGAGCCTGTTTCCCTCAGCCAGTTTTCCATGATGTTCCTTATCGCCAACAATGCGGCAGCTGCCGATGAAGCGAACAAGGAGAAAAAATGAATATTCAGCAACTTAATGAGCTGGATTTCAACAACATAGCGAGCTGGCCCAAGGCTGCAAAAGTGATCTTTATTCTGTTTTGCTGTGTGTTGACTGGTGGGCTCCTCTACTACTACGTGATAGCCAATTCACTTGCTGTGCTGACACAAGAAACGGAGAAGGAGACTGAACTGAAGTCTCAGTTTGAGAGCAAAGCGATGCTTGCTGCGAACTTGGGGGTATACAAGGCTCAGATGGTTGAGCTGGAGCATCTGGTCGATACCCAGCTAAAGCAGCTGCCCAATACTCATGAAGTAGCGGGGTTGCTGGATGACATCAGTTTTATTGCCACTGATAACGGCTTGAAGCTGAATCGAATTAATTGGGAACCTGAAGTGAAACACGAATTTTCGACCGAGCTTCCCATGCGTATCGAGGTGGTAGGAACCTATCATGAACTTGGCAAGTTCACGGCTGACATGGCGGCGTTACCTCGTATCGTCATCCTCGACTCCTTTACGCTCGATCAGAACAAGGATTCGGGAGACCTGATCTCGATGTCGATGCTGGCCAAGACCTACAAATATAACGGCAAAACAGTGGGGTCTAAATAATGAAGCGTATCTGCTGGTTGTTACCTGCTCTCCTGCTGGCGGGGTGTGGTGGCCAGGAGGACATGGATTCCTATATTGCCGACGTCAAAGCAAGGCCGCCGATCCCCATTGAACCATTGCCAGAGCTCAAGCCATTTTCTCCCATGCACTACCAACAACAGGAGTTGCGTAGTCCCTTCATGATGCCTCAGCCCGAGGCGAGCAGTGGGGCCGAGAATAGTGCCAAGCTAAAGCCTGATTGTGCACAAGTAGTAAGCGATCGGGAAAAAGAGGTGTTGGAGAATTACTCGTTAGCCAGCCTGTCGATGCAAGGTTCATTGGCCAAGGCCGGGCAATTGTGGGCGTTGATCCGAACTCCCGATGGTCAGTCTATGCGGGTCGGGCTAAACCAGTATATGGGGCTTGATCAGGGGCGGGTCATCAAAATTACCGATACTGCAGTGGATTTGCTGGAAACCATACCGGATGGGAAGGGGTGCTGGGTAACAAGAGAAACCCAGTTGGCCATGGCCAATACGCAGGCAAAACAATAATCAGGGATGAGCAGCAATGAGAAGAACAATGGAACATGTAACCAAGGTGGCCCTGCTGTTTTGTGCCAGTGCCTTTACTCAGGCCTGGGCGGTTGCAACCCTGCAAGAGATCAAGGTCAATCCTCTGCTTGCTGACCAACTGCAGCTTGAATTGAGTTTTAGTGAGCCAGTCAGCAGTTTTACCGATCGTCTCTCCTACCAACCCAATCAGCTACTGTTACATATTCCCGGTGCAGTAGGTGCCCTCAAGGTCAATCCGTTACCAATCCAGAGACAGGGGGTTGATAACATCAAGGTGGAGGGTAAAGGCGCCGGACTTGATATCAAGATCGCTCTTGATCAGTTGGCCCCCTACCAGGTACAGCAGCAGGGCAGCAAATTGCTGGTATCGCTGGGGGAGGGGGCATCAACGACGTCTTTTAGTGCACAGAATGCTCTGCTGACCCCAGCTGCGACACCTGCTTCTACTTCAGCAACGCCTGTCACCACATCGGCATTGATCAATTCCAACGTTGTAGCCAGTTCGCAGTCTATTCAACCGCAGGCGATGCCTGTTGCCTCAACGGCCTCAGCCAAACCCGTTCTCAATAATTATCAGAACAGTGGCAGTGGCGCCTATTTCAATACGGTAACGGGCGTTGATTTTCGTCGTGGCAAGGATGGTCAGGGCGAGTTTCTGGTAACACTGGACAACAGCTCCGCTGCGGTGGATGTGAGCAGTCGCGGCCAGACTGTGATGGCCAAATTCCACGGTACCAGCGTGCCTGACGGCTTGCTCAACCTTATCAATGTGCAGGATTTCGCGACCCCGGTTTCTCAGGTCGAAGTGTCCCGTCAGGGCAGTGATACCCTGTTCGAGTTATCGGTAAATGGTCAGTTTGATTATCGTTATGATCAGGCAGACAAAATGTTCATTATCGAGGTGAAAAAGCGCACGGCCGCGGCTGGTTCCAAGCAGTATCAAGGAAAACCCATCTCATTGAACTTTCAGGATATTCCTGTAAGGACCGTGCTGCAGCTCATTGCTGACTTCAATAACCTCAACCTGGTTACCACCGATTCTGTATCCGGTAACATCACGCTGCGTCTTGATGGCGTCCCCTGGGAGCAGGCACTCGATATCATCCTGAAGGTGCGTGGGCTGGATAAGCGGCTGGACAACAATATTCTGCTGGTTGCCCCTGCTGACGAGATTGCTACTCGCGAGAAGCAGCAGTTGGAGAGTCGCAATCAGGTTGCTGATTTAGCCCCGCTCTACACCGAATATCTGCAGATCAACTATGCCAAGGCATCTGAAGTTGCGGCATTGCTCTCCTCCCAAAGTACCAAGCTGCTCTCGTCCCGCGGTGCAGTCAGTGTGGACGAGCGTACCAACGTGCTGGTGGTGAAGGATACGGCTGAGGTGATCAGCAATATCAAGCGAATGCTGGATATTCTCGATATACCGGTCAAGCAGGTCGTTATTGAAGCTCGCATGGTGACCATTGACGATGGCTTTGATGAGGCTCTCGGGGTGCGTTGGGGTGTGACCAAGAATGATGGTCATGGTAACAGCACCTCGGGATCCATCCAAGGTAACGATACTTCGGGTAATAACAACGGTACGTCGGCGATTACCAGACCTACCGTTGATGACCGTATGAACGTCAATCTGCCTGTGACCAATGCCGCTGGCACACTTGCCTTTCAGGTAGCTCGTCTGGCTGATGGCACGCTTCTGGACCTTGAACTCTCTGCGCTGGAGAAGGAGAGCAAGGCCGAAATCATCGCAAGCCCCCGGGTGACAACAGCCAACCAGAAACCGGCGCTGATTGAGCAGGGTACCGAGATCCCCTATGTAGAATCATCTTCCAGTGGTGCTACCTCTGTTACCTTCAAAAAGGCGGTACTGAGTCTGAAGGTGACTCCTCAGATCACTCCCGACAACCGGGTGATCCTCGATCTGACCGTGACGCAGGATACCAAGGGTGAGACAGTGCCAACCGGCACAGGCGATGCCGTATCCATCAACGCCCAGTCCATCACCACCCAGGTGCTGGTGAACAATGGCGAGACCCTGGTGCTCGGCGGTATCTACCAACAGACCATCAAGAGCGATGTGACCAAGGTGCCGCTACTGGGTGATATTCCCGGATTGGGGGCCCTGTTTCGCAAGACAACCAGCGAGAACAAAAAGCGTGAGCTGTTGATTTTCGTGACACCCAAGATAGTCACCGACGCTTTTTGAATGCTTTACATGTGAGGGTAAAACACATATAACCTTACGCCCCGACACGGCTGGGGCGTAAGGGCTGCGGTTGCCAGTCCCGATTTCTATTGAGATAATCCCCCACCTGATCCATCGCAAGATAAGGTTCACAGGTACCCCGATCCAGTATTTATCGGGGTCGTACAGTTTGTAATTACTAACGAAAAGACATGGCTGAGAAACGCAATATTTTCCTGATAGGTCCCATGGGTGCGGGCAAGAGCACCATAGGTAGACATCTGGCAGAACAACTGCACATGGAGTTTTTCGACTCAGATCATGAGATTGAGCGCCGCAGTGGTGCTGATATCAGCTGGGTGTTCGATGTTGAAGGCGAAGAGGGTTTTCGGATCCGCGAAGAGAAGGTGATCGGCGAGCTGTCTGAACAGCAGGGTATCGTGCTGGCGACCGGTGGCGGTGCCATCAAGAGTCGCGAAACTCGCAATAAACTCTCTGCTCGTGGCATCGTGGTCTACCTCGAAACCACCATTGAAAAGCAGCTGGCGCGTACACAACGCGACAAGCGTCGCCCTCTGCTGCAGACCGAAGAGCCAGCTCGTGAAGTGCTTGAGCGTCTGGCACAAGAGCGTAATGCCCTGTATGAAGAGGTTGCCGACTTTGTGGTGCATACCGATGAGCAGAGTGCAAAAGTGGTTGCCAATCAAATCGTCAAGCTGATCGGTATGTAAACAAGAGGACGTCCATGGAACGGTTGAAGGTTGAATTGGGTGAACGCAGCTATCCCATCGAGATAGCCGCAGGCTTGTTGCAGCGTGCTGATGTGCTGACATCGGCTATCAAGGGCAAGCGGGTAATGATAGTGACCAACACGGTCGTTGCCCCGCTCTATCTTGAGCTGGTTACCTCCCGACTCTCCGGTTTTCAGGTCGAGCACCTGATCCTGCCGGATGGCGAGGCTTACAAGAACCTGGCAACCTTCGAGCAGATCATGTCTGCTCTGCTTGAAACCAACCATGGTCGCGATACGACACTGATCGCTCTGGGGGGCGGTGTGATCGGGGATGTGGTGGGCTTTGCGGCAGCAAGCTATCAACGTGGCATTCCTTTTATCCAGATCCCGACCACCCTGCTCTCCCAGGTTGACTCCTCTGTGGGCGGTAAAACCGCTGTCAACCACCCCCTCGGCAAGAACATGATTGGGGCTTTTTATCAGCCCAAACAAGTTGTTATCGATACCGAGTGTCTCTCTACCTTGCCCGCCCGCGAATTTGCTGCGGGAATGGCCGAGGTGATCAAGTACGGCATCATTTGGGATGCTGATTTCTTCAGCTGGCTGGAGCAGAACATGGTTCTGCTGCAACAGCTTGATCCTGCTGCGTTGGCATACGCCATCAAGCGCTGCTGCCAGATCAAGGCGGATGTGGTCGGTCAGGACGAGACCGAGCATGGCGTACGAGCACTGCTCAATCTGGGCCACACCTTTGGTCATGCTATCGAAGCGGAACAGGGCTACGGCAACTGGCTGCACGGTGAAGCGGTGGCGGCTGGCATCATGCTGGCGGCCTGGACGGCTCAGGCCCGTGGCGAGATGACCGAGCTGGAAGTTGCTCGCGTTCGCGCTCTGCTGCTGGCGGCAAACTTGCCGATCAAGTCACCGGCCGAGATGGATTTTGCCGCTTTTATTCGCCATATGCGTCGCGACAAGAAGGTACTGGAAGGCAAGCTGCGTCTGGTTTTGCCGGTCGGTATCGGTTATGCACAGGTGGTTGCAGATGTCTCCGACGCAGAGTTGTTGGCGGTGATCGAGTCAGGTCGTGAGTAAACTCCTTCAATTTCCTTCCCAGCGGCAGCTGGTTGACCGGCTGCTGCATCTGATTGAATTCAATCACCCTTTTATCTTTCTCTCCGGCAAGCCCGGGAGCGGTCGCGGTACCCTCTGCGAGTCATTGCTCGGCAAACTGCCGGAAAAAGTACGCGTCGTCAGCCTGATAGGCACTCCTGCCATGAAGATGGTGGATGTGCGTCAACTGCTGCTGCCTCAAGTGGTGGCGCGCCCGCTGTTCAACCCGCAGGATGCGCTGGCTGACAGCTTCTTTCGCATGCTGGAGGGGAGCAAACCAGCCACCCTGTTGCTGATGATTGAGCGGGCAGACGAGCTGCCTGCCGAGCTGCTGGGTGAGCTGTGGGCCATCAGCCGCCACAACGATACGCTGGCGGCACCGCATCGCCTGGCCATCATCGTCTCCGGGAGCGATCACTGGTGTCGCAGCCAGCGTCCTCTGCTCAAAGGGCGAGCCATGCCGGCGCTGGAGCTGGAGGTGCCGCCACTGAGCCCACCGGAGCAACGCATCTTCTTGTATGAAAAGGCCAAAGAGCTCAAGATCCCGACGACCCTCTTGCCCAAGGTCAAAGTGGAAGAGATCCTGACTACGGCGAATGGACATCCGTCCACCATCATGCAGTTACTGGAGGATATCATGACCGACAGAAGGCCCAAGAAGCGTCAGGCCGAGTTGCCCGTCAAGAAGATTGCCACCGTCATCGCGGTGGTGGCTGGTGGTCTGCTGGCGATGAGCTATCTGCTGCCTGCACTGTTTAGCAGCGACAGCAAACCTGCCATGCAAGACCCTGCTCAGACAACCCCCTTGCCCATCCCTGTTTCAGGCGGCGATCCTCTGACCGTTGGCGGTGGCGATAGCAGCCAGCAGGCTGCACAGGATAATGGCAGCGGCGGTGCAAGCAGTGCTACTGGCGTAGTGAAGGATTGGCAACCGGAGGCCAAGGTGCTGCCCAAGTCGGTCGACAGCGATACCGTCACGACCGAATCCACCAACTACGAGGGGCGCCGGGTGGTGATCTCTGACGAGGTGGTGCAAAAGCTGATGAGCGAGCCTAAGGTGAGCGGTGCATTGCCGACCGATGTGGTTGACGAGCTGACCGGCAAAGGCACGGCGGTGGCGAGTGGTGCTGCTGCGACTGGCACGGCCACGACCACTGCCAAGGCAGCGACCAGTGCGCCGGTTACCGCAACGAGTAAACCCGCTACGCCTGCGCCAACCACCCGCAGCGAACCGGCCGCCGCGCCAGCGCCCAAGGTGGAGCTTACGCCCGTGGCGACTCTCACCAAGAAGCCGCGCAACCACTACAGCATCCAGTTGATGGGGGCGAGCAACACCAAGGCGGTGGATCAGTTTGTTGCCGAGCATGGTTTGGCGGGCAAGGTGTGGGTCTATCAGACCAAGTTCCGCGGTAGCCCCTGGTATGTGGTTCTACAGGGGGATTACGCCGGCCTGAGCCAGGCCAAAAGTGCCATTCGCAAACTCTCCCCCGAGCTGCTGAAAGGGCAGCCCTGGCCCAAGTCGTTTGCACAGGTACAAAAAGAGCTGAAGCAATAGCCTTGATACCGGATAAGGGGGTAGAATCGACCCCCTTTTTGGGTCTTGCCTTCTTACACACCGGATTTCCATGAAAAAAACACGCGCTTTTTTAAAATGGGCCGGGGGAAAATACTCCCTGGTTGAAGAGATCGCCGAGCGTTTGCCAGCCGGGCGTGTGTTGCTGGAGCCTTTCGTCGGGGCCGGTTCTGTCTTCCTCAATACCGACTACGACGCCTATGTGCTCAATGACATCAATCCGGATCTGATCGCCCTCTATAACCATCTCAAAGAGACGCCGGATCATTTCATCGACGAAGCGCGCAAGCTGTTTGTGGCCGAGCATAACCACAAGGCTGCCTACTACCGGCTGCGTACCCAGTTCAACCAGACCGATACCAGCTTCGAGCGCTCCCTGCTGTTCCTCTTCCTCAACCGCCACGGCTTCAATGGTCTGTGCCGTTACAACAAGAAGGGGGGCTTCAACGTCCCGTTCGGTTCCTACAAAAAGCCCTACTTCCCGGAGAAGGAGCTGTGGGCCTTTGCCGAGAAGGCGCAGAAAGCGACTTTTATCTGCCAAAGCTACGCCGATGCCATCAAGCGGGCCGAAGAGGATTGGGTTATCTACTGCGATCCTCCCTATGCGCCGCTCTCGACCACGGCGAGCTTCACCACCTATGCAGCCGGCGGCTTTACGCTGGACGATCAGGCGGTACTTGCCCGTCTGGCGCGGCACACCGCGGCCCATAAGGGCGTGCCGGTACTGATCAGCAATCACGACATCGAACTGACCCGCGAGCTCTATCGCGGCGCCCGTCTCGACGAGATCCTGGTCAAGCGCACCATCAGCCGCAACGGTGGTACCCGCAACAAGGTAGCCGAGTTGCTGGCGCTCTATCCGCCCGGAATCGAACCGGAGCAGGGCTACTACCCCAGCGACAGCGAGCTGTTGCCGCTGAGCTAGCAACAAGACGGCACCTTCGGGGGCCGTTTTTGTTTGGCGAGCCGACCTGAATGGAAGCAGGGGAGGGGATTGTCCCATTTCTCCCGCTTTCGAGTCGTTTTCGCCCGTCATTTACGTTAAAATTGCGCCGCTTTTTCTCCCTGGCTGCCAATGGATGATGCTGATGAAAGACTTTCTGATTGCCCCCTCGATCCTCTCTGCCGATTTTGCCCGTCTGGGTGACGATGTAGCCAAGGTACTGGCTGCCGGTGCCGACGTGGTTCACTTCGATGTGATGGACAACCACTATGTCCCCAACCTGACCATTGGCCCCATGGTCTGTCAGGCGCTGCGTGACTTTGGTATCGAGGCACCCATCGACGTGCATCTGATGGTCAAGCCAGTGGATCGCATCATTCCCGATTTTGCCAAGGCGGGTGCTTCCCTCATCACCTTCCATCCGGAAGCCTCCGACCATGTTGACCGCTCTCTGGGCCTCATCAAGGAGATGGGCTGCCAGGCGGGTCTGGTGCTCAATCCGGCTACCTCGCTCTCCTGCCTCGAGTATGTGATGGACAAGCTGGACGTGATCCTGCTGATGTCGGTCAACCCGGGCTTCGGTGGCCAGAGCTTCATCCCCGGCACCCTCGACAAGCTGCGTCAGGTACGTCGCCTGATCGACGAGAGCGGCCGTGATATTCGCCTCGAGATCGATGGCGGGGTCAAGGTCGACAATATCCGTGAAATCGCCGAAGCGGGTGCCGACATGTTCGTCGCCGGCTCTGCCATCTTCGGCAAGCCCGATTACAAAGCGGTGATCGACCAGATGCGTGCGGAGCTGGCTCATGTCAAACGCTGAGCGCGCATTTGACCTGGTGCTGTTCGATCTGGACGGCACCCTGATCGACAGCGCCGCCCAACTGGCGCTGGCTGTCAATCTGACTCTGGCTGATCTGGGTCTGGAACAAGCTGATGAAGCGGTTATCCGTACCTGGGTCGGCAATGGTGCCGACAAGCTGATCCAGCGGGCCCTTGCCTATCGCGAGGCCGACCCCGAGCTGTTTGCCAAGGCCCGTCCGATCTTTTTCCAGCACTACAACGCCTGTTTGCTGCAGGGACTGGCAATGTATGATGGGGTTGCCCGGAGTCTGCGCCGCCTGCAAACCCTGGGCTACAAGCAGGCGATCGTCACCAACAAGCCGAGCGATTTTGTCGCGCCTATTCTTGATGCCCTCGGTATCAGCGATTGCTTCGCGCTCTGGCTCGGTGGCAACTGCGTACCGGTCAAGAAGCCGAGCCCGGAGCCCTTGCTGCACGCCTGCCAGGAGCTGGGAGTGAGTCCGGCTCGTACCCTGATGGTGGGTGACTCCGAAAATGATGTGCTGGCTGCCAAAGCGGCCGGCATGAAGGTGGTGGGGCTCACCTACGGTTACAACTATGGCCGCCCCATTGCCGACTCCCGGCCCGACTGGGTGTTCGAACACTTTTCCCAGCTCGATGCGCTGCTGAGCTAAGCGCGCCGCCGGACTGGCTGAATTACAAGGATTACTACTCTCATGACCAAACCAATCGTATTGAGCGGGGCGCAGCCCTCCGGTCAGCTGACCATCGGCAACTACATGGGGGCCCTGCGTCAGTGGGTCAACATGCAAGATGAGTACGACTGCCTCTACTGCATCGTCGACCTGCATGCCATCACCACCCGCCAGGATCCGGTTGCCCTGCGTAAGGCCTGCCTCGATGCGGCTGCCCTCTATCTGGCGGTCGGTATCGATCCCAAGAAGAGCACCGTTTTCATCCAGTCTCACGTGCCGCAGCACGCCGAGCTGGGCTGGATCCTCAACTGCTACACCCAGATGGGTGAGCTGTCGCGCATGACCCAGTTCAAGGACAAGTCCGCCCGTTTCGAGAATAATGTCAACGTCGGCCTGTTCGGTTATCCGGTGCTGATGGCAGCTGATATTCTGCTCTATCAGGCCAATCAGGTGCCGGTCGGCAACGACCAGAAGCAGCATCTCGAGCTGACCCGCGATATCTGCACCCGTTTCAACAACCTCTATGGTGAGGTGTTCACCATGCCGGAGCCCTTCATTCCGACCGAAGGGGCGCGGGTGATGAGCCTGCAGGATCCGACCAAGAAAATGTCCAAGTCGGATGACAACGAGGCCAACTTCATCGGCCTGCTGGAAGATCCCAAGCAGATCGTCAAGAAGATCAAGCGTGCGGTAACCGACTCCGACGATCCGGCCGTGGTGCGTTTCGACCCGGAAAACAAACCGGGCGTCTCCAACCTGCTGACCCTGATGTCCGGTGTGACCGGTCGCTCCATCCCCGAGCTGGAGCAGCATTTCGAAGGCAAGATGTACGGTCACCTCAAGACCGAAACCGCCGAGGCGGTTGTCGCTCTGCTGGAGCCGATTCAGGCCCGTTTCAATGAGCTGCGTCAGGATGAGGCCCATCTGATTGCGATTTTGGCCGAAGGGGCACAAAAGGCGCGTGAAAGGGCTGAAAAAACTTTGACCAGCGTATATGATGTAGTCGGCTTCGTTCCTCGAGCCTGACATACTGGGAAGGTGTAGTAGAAGAGAGCTGGGTATTTGCCTGGCTTTCTTTATTTTCCCCAGCTCTATTTTTGTTTGATTTTATTATTCCAACCCGGGATATATCCCCAAGAGTACCCATGTCTGTTCAACCGAATATTTCAATTGAAGAGCTGAGTGACAAAGGTCACTGGCTGCGCAAGTTTCGCAAGGCGAAAAACCTCAATACCCTGCAATTGATGGTCTCCAATGCCATCGACAAGCATCACAAGACCGCTGCCATTGCTGCCGCCATCTATCTGGCCGAATGTCAGCGTGAGCGGGAAATGGAGCAGGGTCGTTTTCTCGATCGTTAATTCTCCGCTGCTGGTTATCTCATGTTGCTGTTAATTGATAACTACGACTCCTTTACCTGGAATCTGGTGCAATATTTTGGTGCGCTGGGTCAGGAGGTAGAGGTCAGACGCAATGATGAACTGACGCTGACCGATATCGAGCAGTTATCTCCCCGTTTTCTGGTTATCTCTCCCGGCCCCTGTACTCCCAACGAGGCTGGTATCTCTCTCGACGCCATCACCCATTTCGCTGGCAAGCTGCCCATTCTCGGCGTCTGCCTTGGTCATCAGTCGCTGGCGCAGGCGTTTGGTGCCCGCGTGGTTCGCGCGCGTCAGGTAATGCACGGCAAGACCTCCCTCATTCGCCATCGCGGCGAAGGGGTATTCTGCGGCCTCAAGGATCCCTTGCGGGTGACCCGTTATCACTCACTGGTCGTGGAGCGCGAGACGCTGCCCGACTGCTTCGAGATCACCGCCTGGAGCGAGCATGCTGATGGCTCGTTCGACGAGATCATGGGAGTGCGTCACAAGACGCTCAACATCGAGGGTGTGCAGTTCCATCCGGAGAGTATTTTGAGCGAACAGGGTCATTTGTTACTGGCCAATTTTCTGACCTGTTCATAAAAAGTTGTGACCGCCTTCTCAATATCGAGAGAAGGCAAAAAAAATTTCTCTGACACTTTATTCACCCCCTCTCCTGCCCAAATTATCTCTTGCCAAGCCCCCCTGAGTCGTTATGCAATGCGGTTGCCTAAAATATCAGGGGCAGTCGAACATTGTTCCTTACAGGCCCTCTTGTTACAGACTTTTTACTTTATTTCTGTGATAATCCCGTCACGTTTACACGGATTTAACTTTTGGGCGGTGGATTATTCTGTCGCCGAATCGAAGGAGAGCTATATGTCAGAGTTGTTGGCAGTGACACGTGAAGTGTTTGATGAAGTGATGGTTCCCAACTATGCGCCGGCCAAGATCATCCCGGTTCGTGGCGAAGGATCACGTGTCTGGGATCAGGATGGTCGCGAGTATGTCGACTTTGCCGGGGGCATTGCCGTAAACGGCCTTGGCCACTGCCATCCCAAGCTGGTCGAGGCCCTGAAAAGCCAGGGCGAGAAGCTGTGGCACCTCTCCAACGTGATGACCAACGAGCCGGCCCTGCGTCTGGCCAAGAAGCTGGTCGCAGCCACCTTTGCCGACAAGGTCTACTTCTGCAACTCCGGCGCCGAGGCCAACGAGGCCGCCCTCAAGCTGGCCCGCCGCTACGCCATCGAGAAGTTCGGTGAGCAGAAGACCCAGATCATCGCCTTCAATCAGGGCTTCCACGGTCGCACCTTCTTTACCGTCAGCGTCGGCGGTCAGGCTGCCTACTCCGATGGTTTCGGGCCCAAGCCCGGTGACATCACCCACGTCCCCTACAACGATCTGGCCGCGCTGGCTGACGTGATCTCCGACAACACCTGTGCCGTGGTGATGGAGCCGCTGCAGGGGGAGGGGGGCATCATTCGTCCCACCGACGAGTTTGCCAAAGGGGTGCGCGAGCTGTGCGACAAGCACAATGCCCTGCTCATCTATGACGAAGTGCAGTCCGGTGTCGGTCGTACCGGCGAGCTCTACGCCTATATGGGGCTTGGTGTCACGCCGGACATCCTCACCAGCGCCAAGGCACTGGGTGGCGGTTTCCCCATCGGCGCCATGCTGACTACCAGCGAAATAGCCTCTTACCTGAAAGTGGGCACTCACGGCTCTACTTACGGTGGCAACCCGCTCGCCTGTGCGGTGGCGGAAGCGGTGATCGATGTGATCAACACCCCGGAGGTGTTGGCGGGTATCAAGCAACGCGAGCAGCTGTTCCGTGATGGGCTTGAAGCCATCAATGCCAAGTACCACTGCTTTAGCGAAATCCGCGGCAAGGGGCTGCTGCTGGGCGCTGCTCTGAGCGAAGAGTACAAGGGGCGCTCGCGCGACTTCCTGCTGGCCTCCATCGATCAGGGGCTGATGGCGCTGGTTGCCGGCACCAACGTGGTTCGTTTTGCTCCTTCGCTGGTGATCCCGGAAGCGGACATCAAGGAGGGGTTGGCCCGCTTCGAGAAGGCGGTCGCCCAGGTGGTTAACGCCTGATCCAAATTGAGGTGGGGAGCCCTCCCGGCAGGAGCCGGGACCCCACCTGACGTCAATGAAAGGGAGTTGTCATTTATGTTGGTTATCCGTCCCATCGAGCAAAAAGATTTTGCCGGGCTCAAGACCTGCGCCATCGAGTCCGGCACCGGCATGACCTCGTTGCCCGTCAACGATGAGCTGCTGCAGCGCAAGATCGACGCTTCTACCCAAACTTTTTCCGACAAGCCGGCCGGCAAGGGGGACTGCCTCTACTTCTTCGTAGCCGAGGATCTCGAGACCGGCGAGATGGTTGGGACCTGCGCCATCGATGCGGCAGTCGGTCTCTCCCAGCCGTTTTACAACTATCACATCGGCAAGGTGGTGCACTCTTCGCCCAAACTCGGTATCTACAATGTGGTCGAGACGCTAACTCTCTCCAACGACTACACCGGCAATACCGAGCTTTGCACCCTGTTCTTGCGCGAATGTGCCCGCGAGGGGCTCAACGGCCGCCTGCTCTCCAAGCACCGTTTTCTCTTTATGGCCGAGCACCCGGAGCTGTTTGACGAAACCGTCTTTGCCGAGATGCGCGGCGTTTCGGATGGCAATGGCCACAGCCCCTTCTACGAGTGGCTGCAGACCCATTTCTTCTCGATGGACTTTCCCACCGTCGACTATCTCACCGGGATCGGCAAGAAGCGCTTTATCGCCGAGCTGATGCCCAAGTACCCCATCTACGTCAACTTGCTGAGCAAGGAGGCGCGCGCCGTCATCGGCCAGACCCACGAGAAGACCCGTCCGGCCATCAAGATGCTGCAGGACGAGGGATTCGTGAATCGCGGCTATGTCGATATCTTCGATGCGGGGCCGGCGGTCGAGTGCGAGTTGAAGAACATCCGCAGCGTGCGTCGCAGCCAGAAACTGCGGGTGCTGGTGGGCGAGCCCATCGGCGGCCGCACCCACCTGCTCTGCAACAGCCGTTTCGAACAGTACCGTGCCTGCTACGGCAATATCCGGGTCGATCTCGACAAGCATGAGGCCATCATCCCGCCCAAGATGGCGGCAGCACTCAAGGTGCAGGATGGCGACATGGTGCGGGTAGTCGACCTCGACTGAGGCAGACAGGACCAGCAAACCGATTATCAAGCAGGCAGCCGAGGCTGCCTGTCAGCGACAGGGAGTGAATGGATGAGCCAGTTAGTGCAATTTATCGACGGTCAGTGGCTTGCCGGTGAAGGCAAGCCGTTCGAGTCACGGGATCCGGCCAAAAACGAGGTGATCTGGCAGGGCGCTGCCGCCAGTGCGGCTCAGGTCGATGCGGCCGTCAAGGCCGCCCGCGCCGCCTTCTACCACTGGTCTGATATGGATCTCGAGGATCGCCTGACCATAGTGCGTCGCTATGCCGACCTGCTGGGTGAGCACAAGGAGGCGCTGGCACTCACCATCGCCCGCGAAACCGGCAAACCGCTGTGGGAGACCCGTACCGAAGTGGCCGCCATGCAGGGCAAGATCGCTATCTCCATCCGCGCCCATGACGAGCGCACCGGTACGGTGGAAAACCCCATGCCGGGCGCCAAGGCGTTTGTCCGTCACAAGCCCCACGGTGTGGTGGCGGTCTTTGGCCCCTACAACTTCCCGGGCCATCTTCCCAACGGTCATATCGTACCGGCGCTGATCGCGGGTAATGCCGTGGTGTTCAAACCCTCCGAACTGACCCCCATGGTGGCGGAAGCCATGCTCAAGGTGTGGCAGGAGGCGGGGCTGCCCAAAGGGGTCATCAATCTGGTGCAGGGCGAAGTCGAGACCGGCAAGGCGCTGGCTGGCAACCCCGATATCGATGGCCTCTTCTTTACCGGTTCCTCCCGTACCGGTCATTTCCTCCATCAGCAGTTTGCCGGCCAGCCGGGCAAAATTCTGGCCCTCGAGATGGGTGGCAACAACCCGCTGATCGTGAAAGAGGTGAGTGACATCGACGGCGCTGTCCATGCCATTATCCAGTCGGCGTTTATCACCTCCGGTCAGCGCTGCACCTGCTCGCGTCGCCTGTTTGTCGAGCGCGGCGAGCGTGGCGATGCGCTGGTCAAGCGACTGGTCGAGGTGGTGGGCAAGATCAAGGTCGGCCTCTACGACGCCGCCGAACAGCCGTTTATGGGGGCGATGATCAGCGAGAAAGCGGCGATTGGCATGGTCGAGGCACAAACCAACCTGCAACAGCTGGGCGGTGAGAGCCTGCAGGTGCTTGAGCACCTGAAAGCGGGCACCGGCTTTGTCTCCCCGGGCATCATCGACGTGACTGCGGTCAGCTCGCTGCCGGACGAAGAGTACTTCGGCCCGCTGCTGCAGCTCATTCGCTATGACGATTTCGATGCGGCCATCGATCTGGCCAATGCCACTCGCTACGGCCTCTCGGCCGGTCTGCTGGGTGACAAGGAGGCGGACTGGAATCACTTCTTCAAGCGGATCCGCGCCGGCATCGTCAACTGGAACAAGCCCATTACCGGTGCTTCCAGTGCCGCGCCGTTTGGCGGTATCGGCGCTTCCGGCAACCACAGGGCGAGCGCCTACTACGCTGCTGACTACTGTGCTTATCCTGTTGCATCCGTCGAGGATAGCAAAGCGGCAATGCCGGAGCAGCTGTCTCCCGGTCTGAGCTTCTGACAATAACAAAACGGGGCATCCGGCGGGTGCCCCAACCTGTACCCGCAATCAAAGGAAAGAGAGATGCAAAAGGATATCGACACCCTGTTCAGTCATCTGTGGGACAACTACATCAAGGTGACGCCGAGCGCCCTTAAAGTGCATGCCCTGCTGGGGGGCGGTGAGCCCATCATCAACGACCACATCGCCTTTCGGACCTACAACCTGCCCAAACTGAGGTTGGAGAAGCTGGCCGCCCACTTTCTGGCGCTGGGTTACGAGCAGAAGGGGGAGTATGTGTTCAAGGCGAAGAAGCTCAACGCCAAACACTTCGAGCACAAGGATCCCGATGCTCCCAAGGTGTTTATCAGCGAGCTGAAGGTCGAAGAGCTCTCCGCAAGCGCGCAGGCCATCATCCACAAGCTGGCGGATCAGGTGCCCGAGCATCTGACCGATACCCCGGCATTTCTCTACGCCGGAGCCCCCTGGCAGGTCTCTTACGCCGACTACCAGACCCTGCTGGCGGAGAGCGAGTATGCGGCCTGGATGGCAGCCTGGGGTTATCGTGCCAACCACTTCACGGTCAATATCAACAAGTTGAAGGACTTCGATACCATCGAGCAGGTCAATGCGGCGCTCAAGGCTGCAGGTTTTGTCCTCAACAGCGTGGGTGGCGAGGTGAAGGGGGATCCGCAGGTCATGCTGGAGCAATCCTCCACCATGGCCGACAAGGCGGATGTGCCGTTCAGCGATGGGGTGCGCACCATCCCGAGCTGCTTCTACGAATTTGCCCTGCGCTACCCGCAGCCAGATGGTGTGCTCTATCCGGGCTTCGTCGAGGCGTCGGCCGACAAGATCTTCGAATCGACCAACGCGATGTAAGGGTCGGTGACCGGCACGGGTTGTGCCGTGCCACTTGGCATGAGAACGCCTCCCCTGTGGAGGCGTTTTGTTTGGCGCGGGTGGTGATGCCCTCTTAGGTTATCAATGACTTAAGAGGAGATGGGGTATGGGTTTTGCTGGTGTTTGGTGTGGCCGAATTGTTGATAAAAATGTGAACGAGATCACTCGATACGCCACAGATTGACGCAGGCAAGCGTGCAAAAAGGAGTAGAATGACGCTTTATTTTTGCGGGGCCAATCGATGCCTAACTATCACTTTTTCAAGCAAGGTCAGTCGCTTACCTATCTCGATGCGAATGCGCCCAGCTATAGCGATGAGCGTCGACATCTGGTTGCGCAGGGTTTTGCTGCCATTGCTGCGCCCACCTTTGCGGATAGTCCGAGCAAGGCGCTGGAGCTGCTGTGCGCTCATCAGAAGCAGCATGAGTTGCATGCCGATGGCTTTACTCTCACGGTGTCTGAAGTACCCGCGTCTGCGGCTCCCTTCTCGGGCAAATAGGTCGGGCAAACAGGCGCCAGCCAGTTACGAGTCGGGGAGCTGTCAGGCTCCCCGAAAATGATTGCAGTTGTGCCCTGGCACGGTGGCGATGTCCCTGTTATCTCGGGTGCCACTCTCCCTCAAGCACCAGCACGGTATCCATACCTGCCGCCTTGCCTGCCTCAAGCCCGATCTGGGTATCTTCAAACACCAGACAGTTGGCCGGATTGGCCCCCAGCTGTTCGGCTACCTGCAAGAAGGTGTCCGGGTGCGGCTTGTGGTTGATGACGTCATCGGCGCTCACCACCACAGAGATATAGGCATCGAGACCGGTACTCTTCAGGATCGACTCCGCCTGATTGCGCGGTGAACCGGTACCAATCCCCATCGGCACCTTGCCGTGGTAGTGCCTGACCAGCTCCCACATCCGGGGGAAGACGCTGACCTTGTCGATATGCTCCATATAGAGGGCAATCTTGCGGCGGGCGAAGGCGGCGGTGTCTACCTCCAGTCCCTGCTGCTCGGCCAGCATGGCGATGATCTTGCGAGTCGGAATGCCGCCGTACTGGTAGAGCTGCTCGCGCTTGAAGGGGATGTCGAATTCGGCGCAGGTGAGCTCCCAGGCATCGAGGTGGAGGGGCATGGAATCAACCAGAGTGCCATCCATATCGAAAATCAGGGCATCATAGTGATCAAACCGGTACTGCTCGCTCATGGGGACTCCTTGGCTAAATAGGGCAGGCTAGCAGATCAGGGACCTGGATTGTGGGATCGGCCTCATGGTTGAGGATGGCCGGCCGTGGTTTTTTCTCTCTCTTGCTGATTTGTGAGACAATAATTCGCTCAATGCCGGATCCTTTGGCATATCAGATTAGCGAGTCCTCTTATGTCCCCGAAAACCATCTTCTCGAGTGTGGCGCTGGTGATCGCACTGGGATCACTGGAAAAAAGCATCGTCACTACCCCGCTGCCCATGATTGGCGCCGAACTGCATGCCGGTGGCGCCCTCACCTGGGTGGTCACCGCCTACCTGTTGGCAGCCACCGCCGTGTTGCCCCTCTACGGCAAGCTGAGCGATCTCTTTGGTCGGGTGCGGATGCTCAATATCGGCATCGGCCTGTTTCTGGCGGGCTCGGTGGCCTGCGCCCTCTCCCAGGATCTGCAGACCCTGCTGGCAGCGCGTGTGCTGCAAGGGCTGGGGGGCGGCGGTCTGATTGCCCTCGCGTTTACCGTGATTGCCGACACCATTCCGCCGCGGGAGGTGGGCAAGTATCAGGGCTACATTTCGGCGGTCTATGCGGTCTCCAGCATCGCCGGCCCCTTGCTCGGCGGCTACTTCACCGAGCAGCTCAGCTGGCGCTGGATCTTCTGGATCAATCTGCCGCTCGGGGCGCTGGCAGTCTTTCTCATCAACCGCAACCTCAAGCAGCTCAACGTGCGTCGCCACAGTCGCTTCGACTGGAAGGGGGCGGGTCTGCTGATTACCGTCACCACGCTCACCCTGTTGCTGCTCTCGCCGGAGGCGGCGTTACCTGCCGTCTGGCTCTCGGCAGCGCTGGGCGTTGCACTGCTGCTGCTGATTCTGATTGAACGGCGTGCCCACGACCCCATATTGCCTGCCCATCTGGCGCGGTTGCCCGGCTATCTGGTGAGCGTGCTGCTGGTGATGCTCTCCCAGTTGCTGATGTTTGCCGTGCTGGTCTATCTGCCGTTGCAGATGCAGTGGCAGAAGGGGATGAGCGCCAGCGAGAGCGGCACCATCATGGTTATCTTCATGATTTGCATCACTGCCGGCGCCTTTGTCGGCGGCAAGCTGATTGGCCGTACCGGCCACTACAAGAGCTTTGTCGCGGTGGGCTTTGGCCTTGCGGCGGTGGCTCTGTGGCAGATCCACTTCGATGCCTGGGTCAGACTGGCGCTCGGGTTTGCCGGTATTGGTCTCGGTCTGGTGCTGCCCGCCCTCTCGGTAGTAGTGCAAAATGCCCTGCCACGGCAGGATCGCGGCATCGGCATGTCGCTGTTCAACTTCGGACGGGAGCTCGGCGGTGCCGTCGGCGTGGCCATCTGTTCCATGCTGTTCCACTTGCGCCTGCCAGCCGGCAGTGATGGCGATCTGAGCCGGCTCGCGCCCGATCTGCTGGCCCCGGGCTTCAGCGCGACCTATATCGGCATGGCACTGATCGCCACGCTGGCGCTGCTCATCACCCTGTTGGCGTTGAAGCGCCATGAGCTGGCCTCCATCAGCGCCTGATTTGGCCTGCGCCGACATTGGCTCACCATAGATAGCATCAGGGCTCCCCGCGGGGAGCCCTGATTGTTATTTGGTGAACAGAGTGGCTGCTGCCATCAAGCCGAACGCGGCTTACTCCTGCGCCGGGCTCTCCTTGCCCGCCAGTTGGCTCAGCCAGGCGAAGCGGCGATTGGCCTCCTGCTCCGCCTCTTCATAGAGCTGGCTGGCCACCTCCGGCAGCTGGCGCTCCAGCCGCTGGAAGCGGGGCTCGTGGCGCAAGGTCTCGGCCAGCGAGGCATTGGGTGCCCGCGAGTCGAGTGCCAGCGGCAATTTACCCTCGTCAGCGCGGCGCGGATCAAAGCGGTAGAGCGGCCAGAAGCCGGTGGCGGTCAGCTGCTTCATCTGCTCGTGGCTCTCGGCCATGTCGTAGCCATGCTCCTCGCAGGGGCTGTAGGCAATGATGAGTGAGGGGCCCGGGTAGGCTTCCGCCTCCTGAATCGCCTTCACCGTCTGGTTCATCTGGGCGCCGAGGGAGATCTGCGCCACATAGACATGACCATACATCATCACGCTGGCGCCGAGATCCTTGCGACCCTTGCGTTTGCCCTGCTCACCAAACTTGGTGATGGCTCCAAGCGGGGTTGCCTTCGACTGTTGGCCGCCGGTGTTGGAGTAGCACTGGGTATCGAGCACCAGCACATTGATGTTCTCCCCCAGACTCAGCACATGGTCGAGCCCGCCAAAGCCGATGTCGTAGGCCCAGCCATCGCCGCCGATGAGCCAGACCGATTTTTCCACCAGATAGTCCGCATCGCGAGCCAGCTCATGGGCTGCCGGGGTCTGGCTCCCCTGCAGCAGCGCTCGCAACTGCTGGATATGGGCCCGCTGCTCGGAAACTGGCTGATTGGCATCGCCGAGCGCCTCGCGCAGCGCTTCCGGTATGGTGTCGCCCAAGCTCGCCAGCAGACGGCGCACCCGCTCCCTGTGCTGATCGACGGTAAGACGGAAGCCCAGTCCGAACTCGGCGTTGTCTTCAAACAGCGAGTTGGCCCAGGCCGGCCCGCGCCCCTCGGCGTTGGTGGTGTAGGGAGTGGTAGGCAGGTTGCCGCCATAAATGGACGAGCAGCCGGTGGCGTTGGCAATCAGCAGCCGATCGCCATAGAGCTGGGTCAGCAACTTGATATAGGGAGTCTCGCCACAGCCGGAGCAGGCGCCCGAGTATTCAAACAGCGGCGAGATGAGCTGGGAGGTGCGAATATCGATGCGCTCCAGCTGCTCGGCGCTGCGCTCTGGCAGGTCGAGGAAGAAGTCGTAGTTGGCCTTCTGCTCGTCGAGGTGATCGAGCCGTGAAGCCATATTGATCGCCTTGCGATCCGGGTTGCTGCGATCCTTGGCCGGGCACACCTCGACGCAGAGATTGCAGCCGGTGCAATCCTCCGGTGCCACCTGCAACACGTACTGTTGGCCGCGCATGTCACGGGATTTCACATCCAGCGCATCGAGAGTGGTGGGAGCAGCGGCCAGCGAATCCGCTTCCACCACCTTGGCGCGAATGGCCGAGTGGGGACAGGCGGCGACGCAGTAGTTGCACTGGGTGCAGAGCTCCGCCTCCCAGATGGGGATCTCCTTGGCGATATTGCGCTTTTCCCAGCGGGTGGTGCCGACCGGCCAGGTGCCATCCGGCGGGAAGGCGGAGACCGGCAGGCTGTCACCCAGTCCCGCCAGCATGGCGGCGGTGACGGTCTGGACAAAATCGGGGGCCTTGGCCGAAACCACCGGTGGGCGCGGGCGGCTGGCGGGATCCAGCTCGCCAAGTTGCACTCGGGTCAGAGCGGCGCAGGTTGCCTCCAGTGCCTGCCAGTTGCGCTCGACCAGTGTCTGTCCCTTGCTGCCATAGCTGGTGGCGATGGCCTGCTTCAGCAGGCTGGTCGCCTCTGCGTGGGGAATGATGGCGCTGAGCTGGAAGAAGGCCATCTGCATCACGGTATTGATGCGGTTGCCGAGCTGGCAGTCGCGGGCAATTTTGGCGGCGTTGATGATGTAGAAGCGCGCCTCTTTCTCGCGCAGGGCATGCTGTACCTCGCTGGGGAGGCGCTGCCAGATCTCCGCTTCGCTGTAGGGGGTGTTGAGCAGGAAGATTCCACCCGCTTTCAAGCGTTCCGCCATCCGGTACTTGTCGACAAACTGCCACTGATGGCAGCCGATAAAGTCCGCCTCTTCCACCAGATAGGCCGATTGCAGCGGCCGCTCGCCCACCCGCAGGTGAGAGACGGTGAGGCCGCCCGCCTTCTTGGAGTCGTAGACGAAATAGCCCTGCGGATAGAGGTCGGTGTGGTTGCCGAGGATCTTGATGCTGTTCTTGGCCGCCGAGACGGTGCCATCGCTGCCAAGACCGTAGAAGAGCGCCTCCAGCTTGTGTTGCTGGCTGTGGATGGGGCTGTGCGAATTGAGCGCGGGCAGCGGTAACGAGAGACCTGTGATGTCATCGAAGATGCCGACGGTAAAGCGCGGACGCGGGTTCTCCTGCGCCAGTTCGGCAAACACCGCCAGGGCGCAGGCGGGGCCGAACTCCTTGGAGGAGAGGCCATAGCGGCCGCCGATGACCCGCGGCAGGCTTGCCCGCTCGCCCCGGCTGACCGCTTCGGCCAGCGCCGTCATCACGTCGAGATAGAGGGGCTCGGCCTGTGCGCCCGGCTCCTTGGTGCGATCCAGTACGGCGATGGTGCGGGCACTCTTGGGAATCGCGGCCAACAGGTGCTCGGCCGAGAAGGGACGGAACAGCCGCACCTTCACCAGCCCCACCTTCTCCCCTTGGGCCAGCAGGCGCTCGATCACCTCTTCACAGGTGCCGATGGCCGAGCCCATCAGCACCACAATCCGCTCCGCCTGCGGGTGGCCGACATATTCAAACGGCCGGTAGTGGCGGCCGGTCTGCTCGCCAAAAGCCTGCATCGCCTCACTCACATGGCCATAGGCGGCGTCATACCAGGGGTTGCTCGCCTCCCGACACTGGAAGTAGGTGTCCGGGTTGGCAGCGGTGCCGCGAATGACCGGTTTGTCGGGGGTGAGCGCCCGGTCACGATGAGCACGGATGGCATCTGCGGGCAGCAGGGCACGCAGGGTGTTGTCAGCGAGCGGCGCTATCTTGGCGATCTCGTGAGAGGTACGAAAGCCGTCGAAGAAGTGGATAAAGGGGAGGCGGCTGTTGAGGCTCGCTATCTGGGAGATCAGGGCAAAGTCCTGCGCCTCCTGCACATTGCTGGCACAGAGCATGGCACAGCCGGTCTGGCGCACCGCCATCACGTCCGAGTGATCGCCAAAGATCGATAGCGTGTGGGTCGCTACGGTGCGTGCCGCCACATGCAGCACGAAGGGGATAAGCTGGCCCGCCAGCTTGTAGAGGTTGGGGATCATCAGCAGCAAACCCTGCGACGAGGTAAACGAAGTCGCCAGCGCGCCGGTCTGCAGGGCGCCGTGGACGGCGGCGATGGCGCCCCCTTCCGACTGCATCTCGACAACCCGGGGGACATCCCCCCACAGGTTCTTGCCCCGTTCGCTCGACCAGGCCGACGACTGCTCAGCCATGGCCGAGCTGGGGGTGATGGGGTAGATGGCGATGACTTCGCTGGTGCGGTACGCCACCGAGGCGACTGCGTTATTCCCGTCTGTGGTGATCATGTGTTTTCCACTTTGCTATGCCAGTTTGAAAGCCGATAGTTGCATCGGCAATGGATAGGTCGCAGGCATAGTAAGAGGGGCAATGAGAGCGTATCAAACGGGATAAATAATCAATTAATAAGTCAGTAATAGTGGTTAATTTAATCCCGCTGCGTAGATGCATGATTTTCTGCTGACATCCAACGGGAGGTGGCTGACGGGCCATTGGCATGGCCCGTCAGCACGGGGTTAACCCTGATCCACTTGCAGCCAGATGGCGCACTGATAAGGGGCGAAGAGCTGCATCGGTTCGCTTGGGTAATTGGCCAGCAGCAACCGCATCTCGTCTGCCACCTTGTCGAAGTGGGGCATCGGCAAGGGGGTCGCCGTGAGATTGGCGAGCAGCAGCAGGGTGTGCCGCTCTCCGCTAGCCGGATCCTGCCAGTGGCGGCGATAGCTGATGCGCTCGGGATCATCCCCATCCAGCAGTTCGAAATTGCCGTAGCGAACGACAGGGTGAGCCTTGCGCAGGGCGATGAGCTGGCGATAGCAGTGAAACGGCGAGTCGGGACGGGCCAGCTGCTCGTCAGCATTTATCTCGACGTGGTTGGCATTGAGGGCAATCCAGGGCGTGGCCGTACTGAATCCGGCGTGGGGGCCGGCGTCCCACTGCATCGGGGTTCGGGCGTTGTCGCGGCCAATGGCATCGAGCCGCCGACTCAGCTCGGCAGGATCCAGCCCTGACTGGCTGGCGCGATAGTTGATGGCCTCCACATCGCGCAGCTCACCCGGCTGCCAGTGGCGGTTGGTCATGGCGAGCTCCTCCCCCTGATAGATGAAGGGAGTGCCCTGCATCAGGTGCAGCACCATGGCCCACAGCTTGGCGCTGGTTTCCCGCCACTCTGGCCTGTCATCGCCAAAGCGGGAGACGGCGCGAGGCAGGTCGTGGTTGCCGAGAAACAGGCTGTTCCAGCCACGTCCGTGCAGCCCTTGCTGGTGGCGGGCCATGGCTCGCTTGAAGGCGAGGGGATCAAAGCGGGATGACCACTTGTTACTGCCCAGCCCCAGATGCTCGAAGTTGAACACCATGCTGAACTCGCTGCCATCCGTGCTGGAGTAGCGCTGCATATGGGCGAGATCGGCACCCCAGGTTTCCCCCACCGTAATGATCCCCTTGCCGCCGAAGCTCGCGGCATTGATCTCGCGGATATAGTCGTGCAGGCGCGGGCCATTGCTCATGGCCAGTCGGTCCCACTCCTTGCTCACCATATCGATCACATCGAAGCGAAATCCCTTGATCCCTTTGCCCAGCCAGAAGTTGATCACCTCTGCCATCTCGGCGCGCACCGCCGGGTTGTCCCAGTCCAGATCGGCCTGACTCGCATCAAAGTTGTGCAGGTAGTAGCGATCAAGCGCTGGCACATACTGCCAGCCGCTGCCGCCAAAAATCGAGGTAATGGGGTGAGCATCGACAAAGGCTTGATCCCGGAATACGTAATAACCCTGATAACGGGGATCGCCGGCCAGTGCCTGCATAAACCACTCGTGCTCGGTGGAGGTGTGGTTGGCGACGATATCCATCATGATGCCGATGCCGTGAGCGGCCGCTTCGGCGATCAGCTGCTCCATCTCGGTCAGGGTGCCGAAGGCGGGGTCGATGGCACGGTAGTCCGCCACATCGTAGCCGTTGTCCCGTTTGGGGGAGCGATAGATGGGGGTGAGCCAGAGCATATCGACCCCGAGGGTGGCCAGATAGTCGAGGCGCTGACGGATGCCGTTGATATCGCCCATGCCGTCGCCATCGCTGTCCTGAAAACTCATGGGGTAGATCTGGTAGATGACGCAGCTATCGAGGTCGATATCGGGCGTGTGAAGGGAGTGCGTATTCATCAGCTTGGCCGGTTGGGGGAGAAGATTTTCTATCTTACGCAGATGAGCTGCTACTCGACAGGGCAGAGGAAACCTTGAAAAGGGTTCCATAGTTGGCTGATTGCCAAAAGTGCGGGAAGGGTCACAAAGGTGCCATCCCAAGCCACGGCTGTGGTCGGGATGACACTGCACTTAGCGCTGATACTCTGCAGGAATAGAGGTTATTGAGCAGCCTTGGCCTGCTCGCTGCGCTGCTCCTGCTGGCGTTCGGTCTGGGCTTCCAGCTCCTTGCCGAGGAAGTAGTTCAGGAAGGTGCGGATCACTGCAATGATGGCGAGACGGATCAGCTCCTCCTTGCTTGGCGCGACCGTGGTTGCCAGGATGTCGGCGGCGAGCTGGAACTCCAGCGCCAAGATGAGCCAACTGCCGAAACAGAGGCGAATGCGCGGAAAGCCCGGTTCGTGATCCTCCATCCGTGCCGCCAGCCAGAGGGTCTTGCCAAGCCCTATTACCACACAGGCGATGGAGATGATCTCCAGCAGCAGCTGGAACAGCTCGACCCCGTGCATCATCCCTTCTCTCAGGCTCGCTATCTCAAACACTCGGGTCACCTCCATGATTCAAAAGAGGACACTATTAACATATCGCTCGGCAAAGGCCAAATCAGAGTCTCCTGATAAGCAGTGAGAGCTGTTCAATGAGCTGACGCGCAGTGGGGCTGACTCCGGCCAACTGGAAGAAGCCGTGTATAACACCCAGTTGCCGCTGACAGGTGGTTCTGACACCGGCTTGCAGCAGTTTGCGATAGAGGGCTTCCCCTTCATCGCGCAGCGGATCATATTCCGCCGTTACGATATGGGTCGGTGGTAATCCTGACAGGGCGGGATGGTGGAGCGGGCTGGCTTCGGGATGAGTGGCGGGTAGCTCGCCCAGATAGGCGTGAAAACCGCTTAACAGCATGTCGCGGGTGATGAGGTAGTCATCCCCTAGCTGCCGATAGCTGTCACTGTCGCCCGCAGCATCGAGCATCGGATAGATGAGCAGTTGGGCTGCAGGCAAGGGTGCGCCTTGCTCCTTGAGTCGCAAGGTGGTGATCAGGGCGATGTGCCCGCCGGCACTGTCGCCCGCAAGGACAACCCGCGCCGGATCCCCATGCCATTTCTCCATATCGGCCATGATGGCGAGCGTAGCAGCCAGTGCATCGTCGTGTGCGGCAGGATAGGTGTGTTCGGGGGCAAGGCGGGTATGTACCGCGAACACCAGTGCTTCGGCGCGATTACACAGCATGCGCATCTGGCGGTCGTGGGTGTTGAACTCGCCACTGACAAAACAGCCGCCATGAAAGTAGATCAGGGCCGGACGGCTTGCACTTGAGGTGGGCGCTGGCTGATAGAGGCGAATGGAATAATGGCCATGTTGCCACTCTTCGATAGCGCCAACCTCCTCCCGTTCACCGCCCAATATGGCCGAAGCAAGATAGCCTTCACGTCGCGCCTGCCAGCTCAGGCTACTCGCCTTGGGGCGGCCTGCAGCGATGAACTCCGCCACCATGGCCGCAATGGCCGGTTCAAGTTGTATATCCATAACGCACCAATAACTGTATATAAAAACAGTTATTTTGCGCCTTTAGCCAGAGAGCGCAACCGGCGTTAGCTGAGGCAGCTCACAAAATCAGACTTCAAGCAGATGGAATTCAATCACATAGAGCGGCGGCAGAGCGGGGTAGATATCGCGGATCACCTGTTTGAGCTCGGAGAGGGTCATGTTCTCCTGACGGGCGTGCTCCTCATTCAGTTCATCGAAGGCCACTGCATTGACGGAGAGCACCTCTATGGTGCCGAAGGGCTGGTGCTCCGGGTTGGTGAACAGCGCCAGCCGCTGGCCAGGCTGCCAGTTGGCCTCGCTCTCGTCGCGGATGGTGATGGTCTTGCGGCCCGCCTGAATGTCGGCAACGAAGCGGCTGAAGAAGGTGAATTCGGGATGGGTAGACATGGCTCTCTCCTGACAGGGTGAATCGAGATGGGATGAATGGAAATCAAAGGTCGAGATAGGCGCGCAGCCTGGTCAGATCGGCGATAACGGGGCCGTCGCTGCCGTCGGCCACTATGCCCTGTTCGACCAGCTCCTTGAGGGCGCGGCGGTAAACCCGCTCTGTGGTGCCGAAGCGCGCCGCCTCGTGGGCCCGCTTGCGTGACCCCAGCATGGGGGTGCGCTGGCGTTCTCGCCACAACTCATAGGCGATGTTGTAGGCAATGGGGTGGAGCAGCCGGCTGGTGGTGATCTCCAGGGTATCGAGATAGTCGCTGGCAAGTGCCGCGGCGAAAAAGAGGGTCAGCTCGGGTTCGGCCAGCAGCCGCTGGGCCAGCTTGTCGGCACAGATGACCCGTGCGTCCAGCTCGGTCTCGGCCACCACGTTCCACTGCACCGGAGTGGCGCTGAAGAACTCCATTTCTCCAAAGATCTGGCTGTGACACTCAATCTCGCCAAGCTGGAAGATGCGGCCCGAGTGGACGGCGCTATTGAGGGAGACCCGCCCTGCACCCACCAGATAGAGCTGCTCGCTCAGCTCCCCCTGTCGCATGATGGATTCGCCCGGCAGGTAGCGACGCAGAAACAGGGTGCACGCTTCCAGCGCCGCGGCAAAGCGGGGTTCCAGTTTGGCGAGTTCGGCGTGAAAACGACCGAGGGGATAGGGCTGTTGCTGCATGACGTACCTGTCGCACCGATGACGAGGGCCATGAGGCTAGCAAGAGCGCGGGCCGGATACCAGCCCGCCTCCTGTCGAATGTGCCGTGATTAACGATTTGCGGGTTATTGCACCAGGGCGTGGAGGGCGGCGGCGATGGCGTTTCGCTCGCCGTTCATCATGGCCTGCTCGGCGTTGGCGTACTCATTGACCCCATCCTGCACATCCTGCTCGAACAGCACCACGTTGCAGAGCACGGCGGCAACCCGCACCTTGCGCAGGCGCCCCACGGTCAGCAGGGAGGCGGTCTCCATGTCTGCCCCGAGCACGCCACGGGCATGCCAGTAGCGGCATACCTCCTGCTCATCATCCCGATAGAAGCTGTCGTGGGAGCGCACCAGCCCGTGCCAATGAGGTTGGCCACTGGCCGCCACCTGATTGAGCAGGGCGGCCTGCAGCCAGATGTCGGCGCAGGCGGGGTACTCTGCAGGCAGATAGGCCTGCGAGGCCCCCTCATTGCGTACCGCCCCTTCCACCACGATAAGGTCGCCAAGACCGATGTCGTGCTGCAGGGCGCCGGCAGAGCCGACCCGAATAAGCGAGCGGGCACCTGCCTGCACCAGCTCTTCCAGCGCTATGATGGCCGAGGCGCCGCCGATGCCGGTGCTGCAAACAGTGATCGGCACTCCCTGATAACGGCCATTGATGAGACGAAACTCCCGGTGCTGGCCCAGCACTTCACACTGTTCGAGCTGGCTGGCGATGCGATCAACCCGGGCCGGGTCGCCGCACAGCACCACCCGCTCGGCAATCTGATCGGGGCGGCACTGGAGATGGGGTAGCAGCGTCATGGCTTATACCCCCTGTGGCTGGCGCTTGGCGGCAATCACCCAGAGGCGGGTGCCGTTGGCGGCGATAAAGAGCAGGAGCAGGTATTCGAGCGACATGGCGTAGACACCCTGCGCCGCATAGATACCGATGCTGATGATGTTGATAACCACCCAGAGGATCCAGTTCTCCACATATTTGCGGGTCATCAGGATCTGCGCGACCACCGAGAGCACCGTCATGGTGGCATCCCAGAACGGGAAGGCATCGGGGGAGGGCTCGGGAGTGGCAAGGTTGGCACCAAACAGGTTGAGCAGGGAGACCGAGGTGCGCGCCAGCGCAGCGAACACCGGGTCGATATAGCGGGTCAGCAGGGCGATGGCCAGCACGCTCACCAAGGCAGTGACGATGAGCTTGGATTTGCTGAGCCAGCGGATCTGCAGGGTATCCCCCTGATCGTTGGCGGGGCGGGTCCAGGCGTACCAGCCGTAGACGTTGGCGCAGAAGAAGAACAGCTGCAGCAGCAACAGCCCGTAGAGCTGGATCTGGAAGAAGATGATGGCAAACAGGGTGACGTTGATAAGACCGAACAGGTAGTTGATGGTCTTCTCCTGACTGGCGAACCAGATGCAGGCCAGCCCGAACAGGGTACCGATGGCTTCAATCCACGACATGGCGTAGCCGCCGCCCAGCGGTATGGTCACCAGGGTGTTATTGATGCTGAACAGCTCGAATATGCTC
This sequence comes from Aeromonas sp. L_1B5_3, assembly GCF_963866575.1. Classification (NCBI taxonomy): domain Bacteria; kingdom Pseudomonadati; phylum Pseudomonadota; class Gammaproteobacteria; order Aeromonadales; family Aeromonadaceae; genus Aeromonas; species Aeromonas sp. L_1B5_3. The sequence goes on along the minus strand of NZ_CAWMDN010000079.1, from coordinate 2,377 downwards.
ATTTTCTGATCCTTGGCATGGAGGTAGTGCGAGGGTGCCATTCTAGGTGGTGCGGCAGCTGCCGGGCAGGACTTTTGTCCCCCCTGTGCTTGGCACACATCAAAGAAATCCAATCCGATGACCGCCTATTCAAGCGCTGATGGGTTATGGTGCGATAGCTGGCCGGACTTTATTGATATGTAACAAGACCATAGCCTCACGGCTGTGGTCTGATAGAGTCCACTCTCCGGGAGGAGAATCGTGTTGTAAAAGGAGGTTTCATTGAATTCCGAGCTTGTCTGGGTGCTCTCTCTGCTGGCGGGTGCCATCTATCTCTTCATGACCAATAAAGTCCGGATGGACGTGGTCGCCCTGTTGATCATCATCCTCTTTGTGCTGAGCGGCACCCTCACTCTGCCGGAGGCGCTGGCGGGTTTCAGCGATCCCAACGTTATTCTGATTGCCGCCCTGTTCGTGGTCGGGGATGGGTTGGTGCGCACCGGTATCGCCTATCAGGTGGGGGATGCGCTGGTGAAGGTGGCGGGCAGCAGCGAGACCAAGCTGCTGGTGCTGTTGATGGTGGCGGTGGCAACGCTGGGGGCTGTGATGAGCAGCACCGGGGTGGTGGCCATTTTCATCCCTGTGGTGCTGAGCGTGGCGAACCGGATGGGGATCCCTGCCGGTCGGCTGATGATGCCGCTCGGCTTTGCCGGGCTTATCAGCGGCATGATGACGCTGGTGGCGACACCGCCCAACATGGTGGTCAACAGTGAACTGATGCGCCACGGTATTCACGGCTTCACCTTTTTCAGCTTCACACCGCTCGGCGCCCTGATCCTGCTGTGCGGGATTGTCTACATGCTGCTGGTACGCGGCTCCCTGGTGGGCGAGGGGGAAGAGGGCAAAGGCAAGCAGAGCGGACGGCGCACCTTTCGCGACCTTATCCGCGACTATCGCCTTACCGGCCGGGCTCGCCGGTTGGCGCTACGCCCCGATTCACCACTGATTGGCCATACCCTGGATGAGTTGCAACTGCGCGCCCGCTATGGCGCCCACGTCATCGGGGTGGAGCGCTGGCGCAAGTTTCATCGGGTGATGGTGCCGGTCTCGGGGATCAGTGAATTTCAGGCCAGGGATGTGCTGCTGATCGATATGTCCGATCCCGAGGTGGACGTGCGGGAGTTTTGCAGCGAGGCGCGCCTTGAGCCGATGATCCTGCGCGGCGAGTACTTCTCCGATCAGGCGCGGGAGGTGGGGATGGCCGAGGTGTCGCTGATCCCAGAGTCAAGCCTGCTTGGTAAAACCGTGCGCGAGGTGACCTTCCGCTCCAGCTACGGTTTGAGCGTGGTGGGGCTGCGCCGGGATGGCGAGACGATGGGTGGCAAGCTGGTGGATGAGCCGCTGCAGATGGGGGATACCCTGCTGGTGGTGGGCAACTGGAGTCATATCCGGCTGCTGCAAACCCACAGCCGTGACTTTCTGCTGATGGGGCTGCCGGCCGAGGTAGACGAGATGGCGCCGGCTCGCAGTCAGGCCATTCACGCCCTTATTTGCCTCGGGGTGATGATCCTGCTGATGGTGACCGACCCGGTGCCCAACGTCATTGCCGCGCTGATCGCCTGCCTGCTGATGGGCAAGTTTCGCTGCATCGACATGGAGAGCGCCTACAAGTCGATCCACTGGCCGACCCTGATCCTGATTGTCGGCATGTTGCCCTTCGCGCTGGCGCTGCAAAAAACCGGCGGGGTGGATCTTATCGTGGGCGGATTGATGAGCGCAGTGGGAGAGATGGGGCCGCGAGTGATGCTGGCCAGCCTGTTTGCCCTCTGCGCCGTGATCGGTTTGTTCATCTCCAACACGGCGACGGCGGTATTGATGGCGCCGATTGCCTTGGGCACGGCGCAGCAGATGGGGGTGTCGCCCTATCCGTTTGCCATGACCATCGCCATCGCCGCTTCGGCCGCCTTCATGACGCCGGTCTCGTCACCGGTGAATACCCTGGTTCTGGGGCCGGGCAACTACAAGTTCGCCGACTTTATCCGTATCGGCGTCCCCTTCACCCTGCTGGTGATGGCGGTGAGCGTGATAGCTATTCCCTGGTTCTTCCCGTTCTGACCATTCGATGCAAATAGATGTTTATCTGGCGGCCTGCGGGCCGCTTTTTTGTGGGCGAGTGAAAGCCGTATCGGGAAGATCGGGAAGGGGGAGCCGCAGGAAAGTGGGTCAAAAGAGGCAAATTTCAGATACAAAAAAACCAGCATAAAGCTGGTCTGTTTGGTACTTCGTTCAATGGTGCGGAAGGAGAGACTCGAACTCTCACGCCTAGGGCGCCAGAACCTAAATCTGGTGCGTCTACCAATTTCGCCACTTCCGCAAATTGATGGTGGCTATGACGGGA
>NZ_CAWMDN010000078.1:0-260 GCF_963866575.1 Aeromonas sp. L_1B5_3 | reverse complement strand
TTCCCAAACCCGGATCATTAGGTCCAACACCAAGATCCGGATATTCCGATCCCCCCAACAAGGCCACCTCACTACAGGTGGCCTTTTGCATTTCAAGGAGTCATCCCCATGTCTGCTTTCATGATCGATCGCAAGGACTACCTTGCCTTTGCCGTTCAGTTACACCGTTTTTGCAATGCCCCCATGCCACCGCACTACACCCTTGAGCTGCTGCGCTCCCTCTGGTGGAACTCGCCAATGGATGTCACCAGTACCTGGAC
>NZ_CAWMDN010000077.1:0-462 GCF_963866575.1 Aeromonas sp. L_1B5_3 | reverse complement strand
GCGCCGTGCTGGACCAGCCCTGCGAGCTGATGGTGTGGTACAACGGCGAGCTGCAGCGTAGGGTATGCGGTGTAGTGAGCGAGTTTGCCCAAGGGGACAGCGGCTTTCGCCGTACCCGCTATAGCCTTGAGGTTAAACCTGCCCTGTGGCGGCTGGGGCTGCGCCAGAACTCCCGTATCTTCCAGGCGCAGAAGCCCGATGAAATCCTCAGTATCTTGCTGCAAGAGCACGGCATCACCGACTACGCCTTTGCGCTCAAGAACGAGCACGCCCAGCGCGAATACTGCCTTCAGTATCGCGAGACCGACCTCGATTTCCTCAACCGCCTCGCAGCCGAAGAGGGCTTGTTCTACTTCCACGAATTTGAAGCAGGCAAACACCGCATTGTGTTTGCCGACGATGCGGCGGCCCTGACTGCCGGCCCTGAACTCTTCTTCAACCTCGGCAACCGCTCGCTGGAAC
>NZ_CAWMDN010000076.1:0-618 GCF_963866575.1 Aeromonas sp. L_1B5_3 | reverse complement strand
TTTGGCCGAGGGCTGTGAGCGCCGGTTGCTGGCTGCCATCGGCAAACGCCACCTCGACCACCCGATCCGACCCTGCCTGCACGTCGAAGTGACCGGTTTTACTCAGACTGTTGCTGCCGGTGAGGTCCCCCTCATCCAGAGACACGCCTTTGCCCGCGATAAAGCTCGGTGCCTTGCCATCCGCGATGGTAAGCGGCAGCGTGGTACCTATGCGATCGCCATCCTTGTCGGCCAGGGTGACCGCCAACGGCAGGTTGAGGGATTCGCTCCCCTTGTGATCCAGCTCACCCGTGAGGGTAACCTTGGCGGTGACGCTCCAGTTACCGTTGTTATCGACCAAGCTCAGCTCGGCACGCAGGATCTCGCGACCATCTGCCGTGGTGCCCACCAGCTGGCCGTTGGCGTCGAGGGAGAAACTGATCAGGCTGCCATGGCTGGTGAGACCGGTCAGGGTGCTCTGGATGGTGGCGATATCAAAACCCAGAGATGCGGGATCAAGGGCATCGCTGCCGTGGGTCACCGTGAAACTCATGGTGCTGACCGCAGCGGCCTCCCCTTGCGCCATCTCGGTGATGGCGGTGCCGCTGACGGCGGAGATGGTCGGGTTGGCGCCATCAC
>NZ_CAWMDN010000075.1:0-1151 GCF_963866575.1 Aeromonas sp. L_1B5_3 | reverse complement strand
ATTGGGATCAGTTATTTAGGGAACTGGGGGCGATTCAGTGCTTAATGAGATATATTGAACAGCAAGTTAAGTAGATCGTTTTGATTATTGGTGCCGGTTTTATGCAACAGTGTTTTTATTTGGCTTTTTACAGTCTCCAAAGAGACCCCTCGAAGGCGAGCGACCTCTGCTCCGGTCAGACCACGCGAGAGCAGGGTAAGTACATCCTGTTCGCTCTTAGTCAAACAATAAAGTAGCTCCATACGTTGCAGGTGCCGCTCATGCTCCCATCGAGGATCAATCAACATCAATTCAAACCATCCGCTGGGCTCTGGCAGTGGAGTCCATTCGAGGATCACCTGATGAGACTCTGACAGAGACAGAACAAGACGCCCTTCAGTTCCACGGCTCAACGATTCCCGCCAAAGAGGTAGCCAGCGAGAAGGAATGACCAGTTGATGGTCAACAGGGTTCTGTGTGATGTGATATTCACCCAGCGCCTGCTGCATGGCACGATTGGTCAGTTGTAGATGCCCATATTGATCCACTACAGCGCGTGGGCGATTATCACGCTCCAGCAGTGCCGTCAGTAGTATACGTTCCTCATTGAACCTCTGACGTCGACGATAACTTCTGGCCCAACAGCCAAGTCCGTTGGAGAGCCATTGCAACATCTGTTGCTCAGCCGGAGTGAAAGGGGGTTGAGTCTTATCCCGATGGAGGGTGATCGCAAACTCGTCCCGGGTACTCAGAGGAACCAGAATGCACAGGGCATAACGAGCTTGAAAACGCGGCACCATCTCTTCCCTGAACACTGGATTGTCGATGCGCTCAAAGTTCAAGAGTTGATCAACGATGGCCGCCTTGCCAACCAGCATGTGCTGCATATAGGTGTTGAGAAAAACATCATCGGCCATGCGTTCAAAATAAAAGGCCAGATCAGAGCGAGAATAGCTTTTGGTCCAGACGATAGCATCCTCAGGGGTTTGTCGGGGGGCCAGTACCACGCTAGCAGCGGATGCATTGAACAGAGATCTCAACTCATCAAATATTTTGCACAGGAGGTCATAGTCTTGCTCAGCCTCGTAGAGACGCCCCTGCAATTCCAGTAGCTTCGAGATACAAATTGCCATACACACCAACCTCCATTGTTGCTAATAACATCATGTCGA
>NZ_CAWMDN010000074.1:0-329 GCF_963866575.1 Aeromonas sp. L_1B5_3 | reverse complement strand
TGCCCATAGGCTGTCAGGTTCCCGGCAAACGACTCCGACAGTGACAGGAATGCTTCATCGATGGAGTAGACCTCCAGCTCGGGGGCCATGGTCTCTAACGTGCTCATCACTCGGCCAGACATATCGCCATAGAGCGCGTAGTTGGAGCTGAACGCCACACCGCCATGCGCCTCGAACTGCTCGCGGATCTTGAAGTAGGGCCCGGCCATCTTGATGCCCATCGCCTTGGCCTTGGGGCTGCGCGACACCACGCATCCATCATTGTTGGAGAGCACCACGATCGGGCGGCCACGCAGCTCAGGGCGAAACAGCCGCTCACAGCTGGCGTA
>NZ_CAWMDN010000073.1:0-4542 GCF_963866575.1 Aeromonas sp. L_1B5_3 | reverse complement strand
GTGACAAGCCCCGCCAATGGCGGGGTTTTTTATGCCGGGAAGTGCCTTATTGTCGATGCATTCATGTTGCTGCTGTTAACAAGCGAGGCACTCTTGTCACCATTTGCCACAAAAAACATCATTTTTCACAAACGCTTCACCATGAGTCATGGCATTATGCTGGTGATGAATTCCTGTTTGGATTCATAGGTGACCCTAATAATTTGAGCATGTTGTTATATAAGGAAATCCCATGTTGAAAACTGTTCGCCCCCTGCTGCTGCCCCTGATGTTCGGTCTGATCGCGTTGCCTGCCATGGCTGGCGATCTGGAACAGCCGATGAAGAAGATTGGCTTCAACTACAAGCAGGCGGTCAAGGCTGATGATGCGGCTACCATGGAGAAGCACATCAACGAGATGAAGGCTCAGCTCGACATCGCCAAGCAGAAGAACATGCCTGCCGCCAAGAAGGAGAAGTTCCTCGAGGGCATGAATGAGGTTCAGACCGAGCTGGATGCCAGCCTGGCTGCACTCAAGGCCGGTGACGAAGCCAAGGCGCGCGAGCACCTGGCCAAGGTCAACGACCTGAAGAAGGAGTATCACAAGTATGCCAAGCAAAAAGGGTGATCCCTTTCGCTGGGATACAGTGGTTCGCCTGACCCATTGGGGTGTGGCGGCCATCTGTATCGGCAATCTCTGGCTCAATGAGGCGGGAGAGGATTGGCACGAGTGGCTCGGTTATACGGCCATCGCGCTGGTCTCCGTGCGTTTGCTCTGGGGGCTCACCTTTGCCCGTGGCTACGCCCGCCTGGGCGCCCTTATCCCCAAAGGTGAGGATTTTCGCCAGCAGATGCACGAGATGCGTAAGCGGTTGCCGCCGGCGCCGGGCCATCATGGCAGCGGCAAGTTGGCGGTATGGGCGCTCTGGTTGCTGGTGCTGGCAACTGCCGGTACCGGCTGGTTCCAGAATACCGAGATGGGGTTTGATCTGGGAGCTGATGACTGGCACGTCTGGTGCACCTGGGCACTGCAGGGCATGATCGCACTGCATCTGCTGGCCATTGGGTTCACCTCGTGGCGTCAGCGCAGCAGTCTGGTGAGCCGGATGTTGCCTGCCATCGGGCGTCGCACATCCATCCAGAGCGGCAGCAACGAGCAGACCTGAGGCTCAGCATTAGGCTCCTTGCCCTCGCTCGAGGTGCCTGATCCGGAACCTGCCCAGACCCGCCAACGGCGGGTCTTTTCTTATGACTTCATCGATCTCATCACTGGACATTGCCCGATCCGCAGATGCAAAAAGGCCGCTCATGATGAGCGGCCTTTTTCAATTTGGTGGCCCCTGGGGGACTTGAACCCACGACCAATCGATTATGAGCGTGGGAAAAACGCATTTTACTGTATTTACGTACAGTATATGATGTTATATAAATCAATGCCTTAGAACGCACCGCTCATTTTGTGACCTTCTCTGGTCTTCCCCTATATTCTCCCTCTGTCATATCCTATAGGTATCCTTTTTCGACCAATCGATTTCTAGGATACCTGGATCGATTGGTCGGCCAAGAGCAGGCTAGCCAGGGAAAGGAGCAGCAAACGCCACTCCCCCCTTGGGCCAAAAAAGGTCGCATAGGGTTTAAATATTGAGGTTACAGAGGTTACAAGGTTACAAGTCTCTACAGGCCACGGTTTTACTGGGTTTGTTTGTAACCTCACCATAAATAGTCAGAGGTTACAGAGGTTACAAGACCTGTCTTGCCTGCCCTTCCTCTGGCTAGCCTGGTTTGTAGGGGGAAGATGAAAGCGTTCAAATTCACCAAGGCCACGATCGATGCTCTGCCCCGCGCACCAGAGGGGAAGCAGGTCGAGTACTGTGATGCCATGGTGCAGGGGTTGAGGCTTCGGGTCGGGGCCACTGGAACCAAGTCGTTTAGCGTGGCCAAGAGGAAAGAGGGGCGCTTTATCAGGGCGACCTTGGGGCGCTATCCGGCATTGACCATCGACATGGCCCGCGCCAAGGCGCTGGAGATCCTGGGAGAGGTGGCCATCACTGGCCAGAACCCCAACGTGATCCGCCGCGAACAGGACAAGCTGAAAGTCACCCTGGGCGAGGCGATAGATGCCTACCTTGCCAGCCGTGGCGACCGGATCAGAACAGAGACGGCCAAGCACTACCGCGCCGATCTCAACAACTACTCCGGCGACTGGATGACGATCCCCTTGGTCAAACTCACGCGGGAAAAGATCGAGGTTCGCCACAAGGCCATCACCGAAGGGTTGCCCAGTGCCTGGCACGGCGCATCGCCAGAGTTTCGCAAGGCGGGCACCGGCAAGGGCAGCAAGGCGCAGGCTGACCGCTGGGCGCGCACATTGCGGGCCGTGTGGCGCTTTGCCCGTGATCACTATCGGGATGCCAATGATCGGGTCATGCTGCCCGAGCCACCGACCGAAGTCCTGAGCAGCAAGCGGCTTTGGCACAACACCCCCAGACGCAACGACCGGATCCGCACCCATGAACTCAGGCGCTGGCTGGATGCTGTGGAGCAGGTCAGGCAGCACGCCATCGACTGGCGGGACGATACGACCGCCACCGTCTGCGATGCCATAGACATGGCGCTGTTTACGGGGTTACGCCGCGCTGAAGTATTCCAGCTCACCTGGGATCGGGTCAGCATGAGCGGCGGCTACTTCTGGATTGACCAGACCAAGAATGGTGATCCGCTGGAGCTGCCGATCACCGATACCCTGCTCACCATTTTCCGCCGCCGTTGGCACTGGAACCTGAAACAGAGCCGGTTTGTGTTCCCTGGTCGCAATCCAGACCGCCCTATCCATGAGCCGCGCCGTGTCATAGCCAAGATCTGCGCGGCCACTGTACCGAACCCCAACCCTGACGGCCTGCCGCCGCTCGAGTTCAAATGCCACGATGCCCGCCGAACCTTCGGCACTGTGGCCGAACTGGCCGAGGTCGGTCAGTACACCATCAAGCGCCTGATGAATCACCGCACCCTGCGCAGTGCAGATGTCACCCAGGGTTACATCCACTTCACCGCAGACGAGCTGCGCAAACCGGCAACCAGGATTGAACGGGATATTTTGGAATACGCAGGCCGCTTGGACAGTAAAAATAATGCCAATAGTAATTTATTAACCATTTTCGCCACACTGCCAGAAACAGAGCAACGCCGGTTATTACTAAGTCTGCATGGCGTGGCCGACAACGAGAGAGGAAAAGACCTTGTTTAAAGCTAGCTATATGGAGAGTGAAGAGTTTAAGCATTCCATAAAAAATGGAGATATGCAGGTTAAACTATTTTCTTTTTTTAAGAGTGATAAATTTAAAAACGTAGTAAAGTTGACCTCAAAAGAATTGATTGAGCAATTACATTTGAGAGCGAATATTTATGACCTTCTAATAAAAAATGATCCAGCAGCAGGATATTATATAGAGCCTTGGGTGAGGATGTGCAAATCTGACTCTCTGATGATTATCAGACCAGACGATATCGAAATTGATGTGTATGAGTTTATGAAGGGGAAAATGGAGCCTCACGAGGTTTCAGAGTTAATAAAGCAGACTGGCATATCAGAGTTCACCACATTACGGGAACTCCGTACCAAAACAAAGCAGTTCCAGGCATTTATTAATGATATTGTCTTGGATGAGCCTAGGGTGCTGTCACATCTGAATAGCGTGACCCCTCTTTCAGTTGGCAAGGTCTACGAGATGGCCAGCATAGCTAAGGAGCTGGAGTTAAGCCCTGTCGATTCATTCAGCGCACATTATAAAACCAAGGCATGCGTGGACGCTTTTGCATCTGAACCTAATTATTCTCCTGGTGATAATATTGTTGTGTCGCTCAACTTGAGTCACTACACGAACAGGGAGATCCTGGAGGATATGGGCAGATTGCTTGATAAGTGGCGCCAGGAAAGTTCTATCGATTATTGCCAAGATGGAGTCAAGGCTAGCAATAATGCGTTGCGGAAGGCTCTAACCAATAAGTACCTCATGTTATTGGATACCATGATTGCTAATCAGCTCTATCCTGGTCTAATTAATGATGAGGTAACGTTGGATTTAGTATATCCGAATTTGAATATTGAGCCTGAATCGCTAAGAAAAACACATAGGAAAAACGCCCTGGCATTTGCTGATCACCAGTGTCTCAAAACGTGGGAAAGAACGCTTACTCATGCAGGTGTATGGAATATGCCGGTAGAGCAGGCAATAACAGAACCGTTCTAGATTCTCAAGTAAAAAAAACAGAGCTTCGTTTCTCCCTACTAATATCATGGCCCCCCAGAGAAAATTAGCACCATCAAAGCAATACTGGGGGTGCCAAGATGAAATCAGTAATAAACCAGAACACTCCGCAACGCCTTACTCGCCGTGAGGCTGCCGCCTACCTTGGGTTGTCCGAGAAGACCCTTGGGGTCTGGGCCAGTAATGGCCGGTATGAGATCCCTTACTACAAGCTCGGCAACCGTACCCTCTACGAACGCGCCGATCTCGATGCGTTCCTCGCCTCCCGCAAGATGCTGCATTCGTAACTGTTCACCCA
>NZ_CAWMDN010000072.1:0-363 GCF_963866575.1 Aeromonas sp. L_1B5_3 | reverse complement strand
TCAACGTACTGGTCCCCGGACCGCTGATGCCGGTGAAGCGCGCCCCTACAGCCGGAACAGGAGCAGAAGCCGCCACCAAGGCCAACTGAACACCCCTCACAGTGAACCAACAACCGCTCTACCTTTAACCCTGACATGCTTTATGTGTGCCGGGGTTTTGTTTATTTGGAGAACCCCACATGCGTTACCACAAACTCAAAGCCGGGGAATGCCCCGGCACCTATGTCGTCACCGAACCCGTGACCGAGCAAGACCTGTTGCGTATCGCCAATCAGATTGCTCGCAAGCGTCTAGCCAAAGGTACTGCCATCACCAGTACCACAGAGGCCGCTGAGCGGCTGCAGACCCTGCTGCAGGACCGGG
>NZ_CAWMDN010000071.1:0-606 GCF_963866575.1 Aeromonas sp. L_1B5_3 | reverse complement strand
AGAGTGACCCCTTACCCCAAGAGGAGGCACAAGATGCCAAAACAACCGGTAGCCGTTGAACTTGAAGCCATCAATCGTAATGGCGAGACGCAAGTGGTTCGGGGCAGCGCCCTGCCCGTGCACGGCTACGGCGTTTACTTGCGAGCGGTAGAAGCCAGTGGATTGGCGCTGGCTACCTGGATAGCTGACTACGACACTATCGGCCAAGCCTATGAGCTGGCGGAACGGCTGAGCGTTGCGCTCGCTATGCCGCTCACCCTGCAGGTCCCCGGATTGCTGATGCCGGTGAAGCGTGCCCCTACAGCCTGAGCAGGAGCAGAAGCCGCCACCAAGACCAACTGAACTACCCTCAAAGTGAACCAACAACCGCTCTACCTTTAACCCCGACATGCTTCATGCGTGCCGGGGTTTTGTTTATTTGGAGAATTCCACTATGCGTTATCACAAGCTGAAAGCCGGGGAATGCCCCGGCACTTATGTCGTCACTGAACCCGTGACCGAACAAGACCTGCTGCGTATCGCCAACCAGATTGCCCGTAAGCGCTTGGCCAAAGGCACCGCCATTACCAGCACCACCGAGGCCGCCGAGCGGCTGCAAACCCTGCT
>NZ_CAWMDN010000070.1:0-1709 GCF_963866575.1 Aeromonas sp. L_1B5_3 | reverse complement strand
GCACTAAAGTAGCGTAAAGAAGACACCGGTTTGATGCCGGTGTCAGGTGATAACTAGATCTGTACATATGTAGCAAAACCCACAAAAGTAGCACAGCCATTTCTCATATGAGATACTGCTTTTTTATAGACCATACGTTCGACATCTCATGACTCCCATCAATAATAGACTTGACTCAATTCAAATTTTACGTGCTATAGCTGCATGGCTAGTCGTATTCCATCACTATAATCAAGTTTTTTTCAATTGGGATATGAGTGGTACATATATACCTTATTTCATATCTAACTTCACTCATATATACGGAAAAATGGGTGTTGACTTATTTTTTATCGTGAGTGGCTTGATCATGTTTATTACTATAAGCAAGTCACCCAATGCCATGTATTTCCTATTAAAGAGAGTAATAAGAGTATATCCTCCTTATTGGTTTTATACTGCACTACTACTTGTTATAGTGATAAGTTCTACTCAGCCATATTTTTTGTTTGAAAAATACACTCTTGTTTCTGTTGCTAAATCCCTAATGCTCATTCCAAATGAGAATCCAAACGGCATAGGTTTATATCCATTTTTAACTGTGGGCTGGACTCTATTTTTTGAGATGGCGTTTTATGTAATTTGCACTCTTGGTCTTATGACCACCACTCGTTACTGGTGGATTATAACAATCGCAATATTGACTGTTATCCCTAAATTCTGGAGTCTGGAATGGGGAAGTTATTTTTTCAAAAGCAGTTACATTTCTGAGTTTGCAATTGGGCTATCAATTGGTTTCATACTCATAAAGAGTAATCTAAAGAAAAATATGTTAATAAGCTTTCCCATGATAGCATTGGGGATTTTTAACATTACTCCAGACACAACTAATTTACTAACCCAGATAAATCTTGGATTAATTGTCTTTGGCTTTGCTGTAATGCCTGAACTGAAAAATCGTTTTTTTGATGCCGCAGTAAATCTTGGTAGTGCATCCTACTCGACATATCTAATTCATGTAATCGTATTGGTGACCATATACAATTTCTTGGGTGCCAATCCTAGTGGCTGGGAGTTTACACTATCTCTTATTACATATTTGACTGTTACGGCAATTTTATCTCTATACAGTTACAAATATATTGAAGTTGGATTTGTTAACAGAAAACTTCAAGCGGCCATAAGTAATTTGATTATGAACGGTTCCAAAAGCGTAGAAAACACCAAAAAGCTTTCCGCAGATAATTAAATGCTCCGTTCCCCCCACAGTATTAATTGCTGTTAGCCCGTAACTGTATTGTGCTGCGTCGACAGGTATCACTGAAGACGCGGCACAATCGGGCGCAGTGATTTAGGTTACTTCAATGTAAACCACATACGGTAAGAGGGTTCAATCTTACCGCATCTTCCAGATGATCGGGGGCTAAGTGGGCATATCGCATGGTCATGGCGATGGTGGAGTGGCCGAGGATTTTCTGCAGCACCAGGATGTTGCCGCCGTTCATCATAAAGTGGCTGGCGAAGGTGTGGCGCAGAACGTGGGTGTTTTGCCCGGGTGGCAGTTCCAGCCCTGCCCTTTCGACCACCATTTCGAAGGCTCGATAACAGTCACCGAACAGGCGGCCGCGCTTTCTGGGCGTAACCGTTCACCGGGACGGTGTTGACAGCACCAACTCCTCCGGGAACGGGTAGTCGGTTTTCTCGATGCAGGACCTGACAACTGCCCTCAG
>NZ_CAWMDN010000069.1:0-519 GCF_963866575.1 Aeromonas sp. L_1B5_3 | reverse complement strand
CATGACGGCGTTTGGCCGCGGTCAGGAGGCAGCGAAGCGGTTGCTGGGCAGTGAGCTTGATGGGGTGCTGGTGACCGACCAGTATGCGGGATACCGCTTCATCGACAGCGCCCAGCGCCAACTGTGCTGGGCGCATGTGCTGCGCAACGTGGCGGCGATTGCCGAGAGTAGCGACGCCGTCAACCAGCCTATCGGAGCCCGGCTGGTACTGCTGGCTGACACGGTGTTCAGAACCCGGCATGGCTATGAACAAGGCTGCTTAAGCCGGGAGCAGTACCAGCGAAGGTTGCAGCGATGTCGGCAAAGCTGGCGAAGGCAGCTGGAGCGGGGCAGTGTACTGTGTTCCAAGCGCTACCGTGGGCGCTGCCAGTTACTGCTCAAGGACGATGAGATGCTATGGCGTTTTATGGAAAACGACGAGATAGCGCTGACCAACAATGAAGCGGAGCGGGCGCTGCGTGGCTATGTGCTGTGGCGCAAGGGAAGCTATGGCGTCTGGTCGCATCGAGGCGAGCAGTT